>DATNPE010000457.1:0-9434 GCA_036703355.1 Allocoleopsis sp.
GTAAAGCAGGCAAACTGACAGCGGTCACTGGCGATCGCTGGGTGGTGTCGCTCTGGACAACCGATGTGCTTGAAGTTAAGCGGAGAATTGCGGTGCTAGTGACTGCAGTGAGGCCAACCCCGATCAATATCCCCCAAAGAATTAATCGCCAACTCCGTTCTGGAGGTGGGATAAAAGCAGGAATAGTTTGACTGGGAGAAGTTGGGCGCTCAACCAAATGGTCGGTCCGCGTCAAAACAGCGGTGGCCGAGCTACCGAGGGCGATCGCCGTCGTAGTGGGGGAATGCCTGGACTGCTGTAACTCTGATGATGGAAGTTGTAAGAGTTGGTGCAACTCCCCAGGCTTAAACTTACCCTTGGCAGGTTGCCGTTGTTGTAGGTTGCTGGCGAAATAGACATACTTACAAGTGATGTCTTCTAGCTGCGTTTGCTGGTTAATCCGCCAATCTTCCAGACAAGCTCCGGTTAACTCAGCCAAGTTGAAATTAGTAGATGTAGCGATCGCTTGCGTCAAGTCTGCTTGCGTCAAATTGGCTTGGCTGAGATCCGCTCCCCCCAAGTTTGCCTGAGAAAGATTCGCTTGGCTAAAATTTGCCCCACTGGCATAGGCTCCCTGGAGATCTGCGCCTGCAAGATTTGCCCCGGTTAAATTCGCTCCAATTAAGCAAGCTCGACTCAAATCGGTGTTGCTGAGATTCGCCCCTGTCAGGTTCGCCTCAAATAAATAGGCTCTGCTCAGGTCTGGTTTGATCGTAGAATTTTCTGTTCTCCAACGGTTCCAGGATTCTGCGCCTTGTTCCAGCAGACTGAGGAATTTGTTCTCTGTTTCTAGCATGGAGAACTCCTACTAGCACAAACTACATCGATAGGTGGAAGCATGACTAGCATCGGCAAAACTGGTATAACTTGTCATCTCCCTTGAGAATGTTGTCTGAATCCGAGTGGTAGTTCCCTAGATGAGCGGTCTCAGTGGCGCGATCGCCCATAAGCAAATCGCTTGAACCAGGTTAGAGCATCCGTAGACGTTCTGGGTCGCTCCTGTATTCCACCGGATGAACTGGCACAAGGGATATGACTCATAGCTCAGTCATAGGAGATGCCATCGACTCACCTGCCTCTAGGTCGTAGGCAGAGGCCCTCCCCTCTCTCACTCACCTCAGCTTTTGTTGCGATCTTTCGGCTTGGTCTAAAACTTCATCGGCGATTTGGCACCAATCCTGTCGTAAGGGCGCGTCTTCTGGTTTACTCGTCAAGGTGCGTCCTTTCAGGTCTGGGTGTTGAGCATAGAATTTCTCATTCACTTGCGGATAGAAAGATCCAGTCGGCAAATTGAGCGCTTCATAACGTTTCAAGATTTGCTCTTGGCAACCGGAGTCTGTAACTGGAGGATTGGGGATGATCGAGTCTTTGAGCCAAGCCAGCAAAGCAGGGCCAAACCAATAGCTCACACCGACCAGGACTAAAACGCTGATCCCTAAAATTAGCAATTTTTTGACCAGGTACCAAATGGGTTTGAGGAATAAATAATAGACAGGTTTAATCACCAACCAGGAAACCAAATTGCCCAGGACTCCTAAAAATGGTCGTCTCGGTGACGGTGCGGGGCTGGGGGCAGGGTTAACCGGGGCTGGCACAAGCGGGGCTGGCGGCGGAGTAGGTGCAACGGGTTGTCGAGCGATCGGAGCCACCACCCAAGTTTTGACTTCAGACGTCTGAGATTTTGCTTGCGGTTGTCGAGCTGAAGCCGCAGGCTGAGCAGGTTGAGCAGCTCTAGCGATCGCTACTGTCTGAGCTTGAGAAACTGGCTGCGATCGCCCCAATGCCTGTAAAGCTTGTCTGACTTCTTGAGTGGAGGCATAGCGATCGCTCTCTCGCTCGGCCAACATTTTTTCTAGAACAGCCGCAAATTGTGGATGCAGCTTCACCTTTTGCCGCCAATGCCAGCGGCGCTGTTGAGCATCGTAGAGGTCGGCGGGATTCTTGCCTGTGAGTAACACCAAAATGGTGACGCCTAAAGCGTACAAATCGCTGGCAGCAGAAGCTTTACCGTATCTTTGCTCAACCGGAGTGTAACCTGGCTTTTCCAGTTGGGTGGGCACGGGCTGCTGAGTCAGTTGGCGGACCGCAGTCACCGCTACTTGCTTCACACCCCCAAAGTCAATCAGGACAGGCTTTCCGGTATGGCGCTGTTGAATCAGGTTGTCTGGAGAAATATCTCGGTGAATCACGCCTTGAGCGTGAATGTACTCCAACACAGGCAACAAATCGAGCAAGAGACCAAGCGCATCGGTTTCGCTAAATTTTTGTCCTTGTTCTAACAGTTCCCAGTAGGTTGGCCCCTCAATGTATTGCTGCACCAGGAAAAGATAGTCTTCTCCATTTAAATGCGTTTGAATTAATTCGCGAAATTCTGGAATCTGGGGATGGTGCAGTTGGTAGAGCACCCCCGCTTCTCGCTGAAACAGTTCCGCTGCTTTTTGTAGCACGTCTGTGCCTTTGACTTGGGGCGCAAATTCCTTCAACACACAATATTCATGAAAGCGGTTGAGGTTTTCGGCTAAATACACCCGCCCGAAGCCGCCTTGCCCCAAGATGCGAACGATTTTATATCGCTTGTCTAAAATCAGGCCCGGATGGAGTGGTGAGGAGTGAGGCATTGATTGAGCGTGCTATCCCAGCCAAGAGTCTGTGTCAGATCACAAGATCTTATGTCATCTTACACAAGCCTTTGCTTGGATTCTGGGAAATTTAAGCGGAGCCTGGAGTGCTAGGTGCTGAGTGCTGTGATTTGCTCGCTGGGTTGGCGGTTGTAGTCATCTTGAAAGCGCACGATGTCGTCTTCGCCTAAATAATCTCCGTTTTGCACCTCAATCAGGACCAGTGGAATCACGCCTGGGTTTTCTAATCGGTGTTGGGTGCATTGAGGGACATAGGTGGATTGGTTGTTGTAGAGGGTTAATTCTTGTCCATCACAAAATACTCGCGCTGTCCCTGAGAGCACGATCCAATGTTCGCTGCGATGGTGGTGCATTTGTAAGCTGAGGCGATGGCCTGGTTTGACTTCGATGCGCTTAATTTTGTAGCCTCTGCCTTCTTCCAAAATTGTGAAAGATCCCCAAGGGCGTAACTCAGTGGCAGCAACCGTGTTTGGCCCAGAATAGGTAGAGTCTAGGGCTGCTGTAGCGTGTGAGTTCGCTCGCGTCTTTGCTTGAGGCTTCGTCAAAGTTTTCCTCCCAGGCATTATTTCTAAACGACAAATCTTACGGGTTAAGCGAGCTATCTAGAGGATGAGAGCGATCGCGCTCTATCACCAACCCCTTCAAAACTAAGTCAGCAAATGCTTAAGAAATTAGGGTCAAAGCCAGAAAACTAGAACCCTAAACTCGACAATTGTTCCACTGCAACATTTTTCTCCTGGGCTTTTCTCTCTGTACGCGAGTCTTGGTATCTGGAAAACAAGTTGAACCGAGTTGCTGTAATCCTTGACAGATGAAGGTTTTACCCGCTCAAGCTTGTACTCGGCCTAATTAGACGTTTTCTGAAGAAAAAAGTTGCGATCGCTCCCTAATTTCTGTTTTTTGTCGCTACATTTTTTTGTCAACCCCCTTTTAGACAGATTTAGTTATGTAAACAAACATCACTCCGCAGGGTGATGATGACCGCTTTCAAAACTTCGTATCGTTCGTAGAAGCTGACCCCGTTACGTGGAAAATCAGCTTTGAATCAGGGTACGCGCCAGGTGTATGGCTTAGACTCAGCACCAATGAGCCATCTACCGTTGACCGTACATAGTGAGTTCCCTTGTATGTTTGTTCCCTTTTAGGCATGGCAGAGTATCCAGTGAGTCAGTTCAACCACTAGATCTCGATGAGAACCAATGCTACAGAAGTTGCTCAACCCTCTATAAACTCAACAGGTCGATCAGTTCATTGGTGACTAGAGGTAATTGAGCCAGGAGAAATATCTGTTATGGAGCCAGAACGCTGATTCAACTTGCAACTCTATTAACGAACATTCAAGTTATTGAGTTTTCATCAATGGGAGTTGCTCCAGAATTTTTCTCAGGTAAATAGAGCCATATTCCTGAAATTTTGTAGGCTTTGTTACCCGTCATTAAAGAGTTTTAATTCAGCATACTGATCATTCACTGATCCATGCTTGAAGCAAACTCTCGACATCAAATTGGCTAGCGCCAAGGAGGATTTTTTATGCAATTACAAATCGAGTGCAACCACAATTCCTTAACCGATCAGTCTTGCTTATTGTGCAATCAAGAATTTGAGTTGCAAGACGCGAGAGTGATTGTTTGCAACGAGGGAGGTACTAATTGTGGTGACCTCTGCCCTGAATGTATTTCTAAAGGTCCAGATTGGATTTGGCATCGATTGCTACAGACCTCAAAAATCCCACTAAAGACAGAGATGATCCCCATTTCGCTCTAGCCCTGGAATGTTTTTACTAGCCCGAACTAGAAGCAACATGAGAGTTGAAAACTAGTCTAGTTTGAAGGCTGGCTTCCGGGTGACACCGTAATCCATGATTCTTGGTTAGCCATGAAAGTTGCTTTAGTTCATGACTATTTAACGCAACGAGGTGGTGCAGAGCGAGTCTTTGAACTGCTTTGCAAACGATATCCAAAGGCTGATATTTTTACCTCGCTCTATGATCCTAGCCGAACAATTGATTTGGGCGATCGCTTTGTCAACACAACTTTACTTCAGCGAATTCCAGGCGCAAGTAAGTATTTTCGGTTGATGGCTCCCTTCTATTTTTCGGCATTTCGAGCCTTGGATCTACGGGACTATGACCTAATTATTAGTAGTAGCACCAGTTTTGCTAAAGCTGTTAGGAAAAGCCCAGAAGCGCGTCATATTTGTTTCTGCCACAATGTCACCCGATTTCTTTGGGATACCCAGACTTATCTGCGTGAATATGGCGCTTATTACAGGTTTTATCCCCTGTTAGAAACTATTTTCCAAATGATGCGTCGCTTAGACCTGCAGTATGCTCAGGAACCTGATTTGTATATCGCCAATTCTACTGTTGTAGCCAAGCGAATTCAGCAAACTTACGGCAAACCTGCAATGGTGATCAACTATCCAATTGATAGCAGTAAGTTTCTGTTTGCCGATCGCAAAGAGGACTTTTACTTAGCTTCAGCTCGCCTTATTAGCTATAAACGCATGGATGTGATCATCGAAGCATTTAACTGGTTGGGATGGCCGCTGTTAATTACAGGGGATGGGCCAGAGCGATCGCGCTTGGAAGCTCAAGCCTTGGGCAACATTCAATTTCTCGGTCATGTCAGCGATGCTGAACGCACACAACTCATGGCGCAGGCGCGATCGGTGGTGGTGGCCGCCCTAGAAGATTACGGTTTAGTGCCTGTAGAAGCCAATGCCAGCGGCACTCCTGTCGTTTCCTACGGAGCAGGAGGAGTTTTGGATACACAGATACCAGGAAAAACAGGCGTCTTTTTCAAGCGCCAAACCCCAGAGGCACTGCAAACCGCTTTATTAGAAGCATCAGACATGCGTTGGGACTATGGCAAAATCCGCCAACATGCCATCAGTCGCTTTTCTGAAGAGGCGTTTTTTAGCCAAGTCGATCAGGTGATTGAGCAAGCTTGTTACTAAGCTTGTCACCGATTGCAATTGTGTAACTGTTTCTGAGGTGAGGGATGGTAGACCTAACTGAAAGCAAGCACATAGAGGCCGCAGACACAGATCCAGGATATGGACAACTGTTTGCTGTCCTCATGCGCCGCCGCTTCTGGCTGCTGGGTGTATTTAGTGGCGTTTTGTCGATCGCTGCGGTCCTCACATTTCTGGCTGAGCCTGTTTATCAAAGCTCCATGCAACTGTTGGTGGAATCTAACTACGAAAGTAAGAAAGGAGAAAACGGCAGTGCAGAGGTACCGTTTGCAGACTCGACAGTAGAGGTAGATACGGCCACTCAGTTAACGCTAATGCGGAGTTCCCGCCTATTGCAGCGAGCGGTGCAAGTCCTGAAACCGCAGTATCCTGACATTACGGTTGCGGAGCTTCAGAAGTCGCTGGTTTTGACTCAAATGGTCGAGGATAAAGTCAAAACTAAGGTGTTTCAGGTGGATTACACCGATTCTGATCCAGAGAAAACGCAGAACGTTTTACAAGCCATTCAGAAGGTCTATCAAGACTACAACCGGGAACAGCAACAGCAGCGTCTCAGCAAAGGTCTGTCTTTTATTAATGACCAAGTGCCTAGGGTGCAAGGGCAGGTCAAGCAAGCCGAAGATGCTTTAGAGAAGTTTCGTAAAAACCAAAATGTCATCGATCCAGAAGCCCAATCCAAGGCGCTGTTTGAGGCGCTCAATACTGTGCGGCAAGAGAAACGCACGAACCAGGCCCAGTTGAAGGATATGCAGGCTCGCTATGCGGCTTTGCAACAACAGGTGAAGCGATCGCCCCAGGAAGCTTTGGTGGCTTCTCGCCTCAGCCAATCCTCTCGCTACCAAACTTTGCTAAACGAGCTACAAAAAACCGAATTAACGCTAGAGCAGCAGCGTCTGCGGTTTAAGGATTTTGACCCCCACATCAAGTCTTTGATGGAGCAGCGCCAACGGCAACTGAGCTTGCTACGGAACGAAGTCAGCCGTGTTTTAGGCACAGTCCCCGCTCAGTTAAACACCTCAGGCAGCGATCTCCTCAAAGCAGGGCAACTAGGGGCGACCGACTTAACCTTAATCACGCAATTAGTCGATGCTCAGGTCAATGACAGAGCCTTACAAGCACGTGGCCAAAGCTTGAGCCAAACCGAACAGCAATTGACCAACGAACTCAAACGCTTTCCGCAATTGCTCGCCGAATATGGGCGACTCCAGCCGAATGTGGAAGTCAGCCGTGAGACGCTGCAACAACTGCTGAAAGCCAAGCAAGAACTGGCCCTAGAAATTGCGCGGGGTGGCTTTGACTGGCAAGTCGTTGAAGCAGCAGAACTCGGCACCCAAATTGGGCCAAGTCTGAAGCAAAATCTCCTTTTAGGAGCAGTCGCAGGTTTGATTCTGGGTAGCGTGGCTGCCTTTGTCCGCGAAGGCATTGATGATGCGGTTCACAGCTCTGATGAACTGAAGAAACAAGTGGCCGTGCCTTTACTCGGCTTGATTCCAGCGGTACCCCGTTCTGGATTTAGTGAGCCGATGCTCAACTTATCCTTCCGCAAAACGCCCGCTTTGGCTCCTGCCACCCTGCAAGTCGTAGACTGGCCCCCATTCCGGGAATCCCTCGACCTGATCTACAAAAATATTCAGCTGCTCAACTCTACCTTTCCGTTCAAGTCATTGGTCGTCACCTCCGCTTTAGCAGGTGAAGGCAAATCCACTCTGGCCCTGGGTTTGGCGATGAGCGCGGCTCGTTTACACCAGCGGGTGCTCCTAATTGATGCAGATTTGCGTCGCCCCAGTTTGCACAAGCAGCTCAACTTGCCCAACGACCAAGGACTGTCTACCTTGTTGTCGAGCGATCGCCCCGTGACTGACGACCCAAGCTATATCCAACCCGCGATCGCCTATAGCAACATTTCCATCTTGACCGCTGGCCCCACGCCTACCGATCCCGCCAAACTGCTGAGTTCGCAACGGATGGCAGAGCTAATCTCCACCTTTGAGGAATCCTATGACCTGGTGCTAGTCGATGCACCCCCTGTCTTAGGGATCGTCGATGCCATTCTGGCGGCTTCCTTCTGCAATGGTGTGTTGATGGTGGGCCGCATTGGGCAAGTCACTCGCAGCGAGCTGGCTCAAGCCACAAACATGCTGAACAAGCTCAACGTCATTGGTGTGATTGCCAATGGTGCGGAGATCACAGCCAACAGCTATCTACCCTATGCCCGATCTGCGTAGTCTGTGTTTTTCCCTGGATTGAATCTCTCAACTTCAGATGTCGAGATTGGTTATCGATTGAGTCCCCGTCTGAGTCACCTTATCCTTCTGAACTACTATGAATCTCATTTCAATCCCTTCAAGCTCTGTCAAGCCTCTTCCTAAGAGCGATCGCGCTTCCAAGTACGAACTCAAATGGCGGCAAAAGCAACTCCTAGTGCGTCGTGCGCGTACTACTGAGAACCCGAATCTCCCTTCTTTAGAAAGCCAGCGTTGGTTAGTTGCTTGCCTGAAGCGATCGCCAGTCCGTCTGATTAGCCTGACTCCCGATGTCGGCGAAGAAAAGCTGCGGTTCTGGGCCGATGCTTGTCAGCAAGCAGGCAAATCTCTCTTCCTCAGCATTCCCAACACCTCCGCATTACCCAAGAAGCGGGCCAGTGTGAGTTGGTTGATTAAGCGGCTGCTAGACCGAGCCGCAGCAGCGATCGCGATTCTCCTGCTCAGTCCTATTTTTCTGAGTATTGCTCTACTCGTAAAACTGCAATCTCCAGGGCCGATCTTCTTCTGTCAATGGCGAGTTGGGGAGCGGGGTCGCCTGTTCCGCATCTATAAGTTCCGTACCATGAGCGCAAATGCAGAGCAACTGCACCACCAAGTAATGGGGAATCAGGAAGGCTTGCACAAACATGAGAATGATCCCCGCGTCACTCCCAACGGACGCTGGTTACGCAAATACAGCCTGGACGAACTACCCCAACTATTTAATGTGTTGCGTGGAGAGATGAGCTTTGTCGGCCCTCGACCTTGGGCGCTGTATGACGCAATCCGGATCAGCCCCGAAGTGCGCCAGCGATTGAACGCGCTCCCCGGAATCACTGGTCCCTGGCAAGTCATGGCTCGCTCCAATTTGCGGGATATCGATACCGTCAACCGCTTCGATTTGAAGTATCTCCGTCAATGGTCGCTGTGGAAGGATTTAAAGATTCTTCTCCTGACAGTTCCCAAGGTTCTGACTGGCTTCGGTGCTTACTAAGGTGGATTCTAGGAAATTCCACCCTTACCCCGCCTGCGTCATCCCTCTCCTGTAGGAGAGGGGATGGGGGAGAGGTCATCAACGACTTTTCCTGAAGCGTGACAACTTTTACCTCACTAGAAACATAATGCAGTTCAAGCTTCCAGCGTTTCTCCGTCAGTTGCTAAAAGCGACAAGCTTTTGGAAAGATAATGACCTGATTCTACGAGAGTTTCAGTACTTTCCAAAAATTGCAATTTTGGCTGTGGTTTTCTCGCTTCTAGCTGCCGCCTTTGAGGGATTTGGATTAGGTTTTTTGTTGGCGTTCTTGCAAAACTTGGTTAACCCTAGTGCTGAACCCTTTCAAACCGGAATTCGTTGGTTTGATCTTTGGATTTTAGGAATCAATACCTCAGAAACTAGCCGCCTCTTTCGGGTTTCAGGGCTCATCCTACTTTCAACTTGGTTGCGAGCGGGATTTAATTACCTGACTTATGTGTATACCGAAAAAGCTCAAATGCACTTGGTAAATCGCTTACATAAGCGAATTTTTGAGCAGTGGCA
>DATNPE010000458.1:0-6063 GCA_036703355.1 Allocoleopsis sp.
GGAGTGAGCAACTTCGAAGTTGCTTTAAGCGAAGAACTTAGAGGCTACTTCAGCACACCGAGCAGTTCACCCGTCTGAGCAGTGGGCAACTGAGGTGCGCTCAAGATACGAGAGAGCAAACGAGAAGGAGATTGCTCAGCCACTAAGGGGAGAGAATTTTTGGCTTGAGCCGCGATCGCCACCGTCTTGACATCGTAGGTTTGAGTCGCCAGTTTGGGATACAAACCGATGCCAATAATGGGCACAATCAGACAAGCCGTGATGAACACTTCTCTAGGCTTCGCATCCCAGAACTTGACCTGCGCCATTTCTGGGCTAGCTGTGCCGTAGAAGACTTCCCGCAGCATGGAGAGCAGGTAAATAGGAGTGACAATCAAGCCCACTGCTGCTAGCAACACCACCACCACTTTGAAGGGGTCGCTGTAAGCTTCGCTGCTGGTAAAGCCAAGGAACACACTCAATTCGCTGACGAAACCACTCATGCCAGGGAGCGCCAGGGAGGCCATCGAGCCAGCGGTGAACAACGCAAACACAATCGGCATTTGCTTCGCCATCCCACCCATCTTATCCATCATCAGGGTGTGAGTCCGCTCGTAAGCCACACCAGACAAGAAGAAGAGAGCCGCAGCAATCAGACCGTGGGAGATCATTTGCAGCATCGCGCCACTGAGGCCAACTTCGGTAAAGGAGGCAATCCCAATCAGCACAAAGCCCATGTGGGAGATGGAAGAGTAAGCCATTCGGCGCTTCAAGTTGGTCTGAGCAAAGGCAGTCAGACCTGCGTAGATAATGTTGATGACACCCAACAGAGCCAGCACAGGCGCAAAGTAAACGTGAGCGTTGGGCAACATTTCCACGTTCATGCGGATCAGGGCGTAGCCACCCATCTTCAACATCACACCTGCTAGCAGCATGGACACAGGCGCAGGTGCTTCACTGTGAGCATCTGGCAGCCAAGTGTGCAGAGGAAACATGGGAAGCTTGACGCCGTAGGAAATCAGGAAGGCCGCGTAGACGATCAATTCGAAAGCCAGCGAGTAGTCTTTTAGAGCTAATTCCCGCATGTCAAAGGTGACATTGTCGCCATAGAAGGCCATTGCAAAAGCCGCGACCAAGATGAACAGCGAACCAACAGCCGTGTAGAGGATGAACTTAGTGGCTGCGTAGAGGCGTTTTTGACCGCCCCAGATCGAGATCAGCAGATAGATGGGGACGAGTTCTAGTTCCCACATCAAGAAGAATAGCAGCAGGTCTTGAGCTGCGAATACACCGATCTGAGCGCTGTACATCGCCAGCATCAGGAAGTAGAACAGGCGAGGCTTATGGGTAATGGGCCAAGCTGCCATGATGCCAAGGGTTGTGACCAAAGCCGTCAGAAGAACCAGAGGCATGGACAAACCATCAACGCCTACCGACCAATTCAGGCCGAGTTGGGAAACCCAGGTGTAGCTTTCAACCAGTTGTAGCGCAGGGTTTTGTAAGTCGTAGTGCTGCCAAAAGGTGAAGAGAGTCAGGGCTAGATCCACTAAGCCGACCCCTAGGGCATACTGGCGGACAACTTTGTTGTCTTTACCGGGCAAGAAGGGGATGGGCAGGGAAGCCACGAGGGGCAGCAAGATGATGGTGGTGAGCCAAGGAAATTGGGTACTCATGTCAAGACCTATAAATCGGTCGTTTCGTTACGAAGGGCATTCAGGGTGCTGAATCAATCCGTCTCGATTTGATAGGAGGTCTACCGATTGAAGGGAGGTCAGACCGGATGGTGCTAGGCGCTCTCGAAATCGATGATTGAACAATTGGGATAGCAGCTTAACCAGTAGCCCAGGCTAGAGGGAATTTGCTTCTCCCGCCGCTCCTGTAAAACGTTTCGTTGACAGACTGAGCCAACACGATTAGGACAAATAAGAATATATACTCAGTTGAGGATATATACCTATCTACATGTTATTGCATTTTGTTAAAAAATGTAAACTGCATCGTTTAAATTTGTGGTGAAGATCGAGCGCTTGAATTTCCCTCTATGTAAAGGTTAGCGATCGCTTCTAGGAGTTTTCCCAGTTTTATCGCTCTGGTTACAGCTTCACTTTTCTTTTTGAATTTACATAAATCAGGAAATTGGGGAATTTGCGATTTATCTTTTTCTGATGAGGGTTTGAGGATTTTTAGAATTGGGCGATCGCTGATTTAGCTGTGGGTAAGTAATCAGCTTTTGTAACTGAAGGTTGAGCTGCTTATTTCGGCATGGCAAATCCGAGCCTTGAGGGCACCTGCCCTCAAACTCCCGCTGAGGGACGGTTGCGTCCCCCAGACCCCCTCCAAAAGTGCTTTTGTGGTGTGGGGTTCTACTTTTTGTTCATAGCGAGAACGCCGCTAAACAACATCAGCAGGGCTCCGATGAGGATGGCGATCGCGAGCCCTCCTAAGATCCAATCCAGTCCAGCGGTATTTTCCATGTAGCGTAATGATGACCTTTAGAAGATATGCCGTAGGGGCAGGTTTTGTAGATAGGGCATCAGCTCAGCCAATGTTTCTAGCTAAACCTGCCCTTGCAAAAGGTGACGTTTTAACGAATTTACATCCTTCCTCCCTCATCCTTCCAAACGTAGTCCGCGATCGCTCTACTTTCCTCTTTGGTATCTTCTGGGTTCAAGAGAACTATGCGCTGCACAAAGTTAGGGATTCCTTGGAGGCGGCGGGTAACTCGGCTGGGGATGCCGTCTCCGTAGATAATGTGGCCTTGTCCTGCTAGGACGACAATTTGGTAGTTGGGATGGGTGGTGGCAAACTCAGCGATGCGCTCGGCCATTGTTTCGTCCCACAGCACTTGGGCTTGAAAGAATTGCTCGAAGTTGCTGCTGGAACTGTGGCCTTGGTGGATTTCTTCGTAGATTTTTTGGATGCGTTGGCGGTAGGCGTGGTTGTCGGTGCGGATTTCTGTGGCGGGCGGGACGAATTGGCGATCGCTGGCAGTCAGGCTATCTAAACCTTGGCGAGCGACTTTGCGGGTGATCTCTGTGGGGGTGTTGAGGGCAACTAGTGGCAAGCGATTGGCTTTGGCGAATCGCAAGATGGGGGCGTAGTATTCCCAGTTGTAGCCCCAGCGTTGGTCGAATTGGCTTTGCTGCCTGAGTTCTGCTTCGCTGATTTGGCCTGCGAGGTAGCGATCGAGTACGGGTTGATAGGGGCGCTGAAACATTTCTAGCGCGATCGCCAGTTGGGGTTGTTTTTGGTGCAGTGCTTGAATAATTTCGAGCTGTGCTTGATGGTCTGCTAGGTTATCGTGAGTTTCGCCCAGGTAAACTACATCGGCGTTGGCTAGCTGCCGGAGGACAATTTGTGGGCTGAGACGCTGCTGCTGCATCGGGCTAAAAACAGTTTGGGCAGAGGCAGGTGATGCCAAAACTAGAAAAATGCCGAGTAACCACACCCAGAGTTTTGTGAGCTGACTTCTTCTCATGCCTCTCCAAAACCTCCTGTTGCCGCACCAAACTTCTTTCACGATAACGAATAATGTTTGGAAAATGGGCATCCTGATAGCGTTTGCAGCGCTCTGCCAAGGCTGACAGATTGCAGCTTGCTCCAAGTCATCTAGAAATTTGCCATTGAGCTAAAAACTATGCAGCGCTTTGAGTACCTTACGGTTTATGTCAATGCTTCTGGGTCTTACCAATCGGCTAACGGTAGCTGGCGCAATATGAAGGAGTTGGGTGAGCAAGGCTGGGAGTTAGTTTCAGTGGTGAGTGATACTGCCAAGGATATGGTTGCTTTCTTTAAGCGAGCTCAGCATCAGAGTTAAGCTTTATTCCACTGGAGAAGAGATGGAGCGATCGCAGCTTTCTACCCCAAGTTGCTTGGGACTTTGTTTTTGGTCAGAGCACTATTTTTTCCGGAGCCAGCAACAGCTACCTCGAATAAAGGAATGGTAGATGCACCCTGAATTTAATCCCTGGCCTCGTGCTGGGGATTTCTTTGTGCTCAATTACTGATGGCTTAGGAGTACGAAGTGCCCACACTCTTGGCATGTAGGCTACTGGAAATGGCAGGGGTATGCTGCTTTACAGGAATTGTGATCCAAAACTCACTACCTTGCTGTGGCACAGATGTACACCTGAGGGATCCCTGATGGCGCTCCGTAATGATCTGATAGCTAATTGAGAGCCCTAACCCTGTGCCTTGCCCTACAGGTTTTGTGGTGTAGAAGGGATCAAAAATCTTAGTGCGTACTGCTGCCATCATCCCTGGGCCATTATCAGCAATTTTGACTAGCACCTGATCCATCCCTTGACGTTGGGTGGTGATAGTAATCAAGCTAGGTGCTGCTTGAATATCTGCAAAGGAGCGCTGGCTATCTCGTTGCTCTAAAGCATCGATCGCATTACTGAGAATATTAATAAACACTTGATTTAACTGGCCTGCATAGCATTCCACATCAGGCAAGTCACCATAGTTCTTGATTACCTCGATTTCCGGGCGTTCTGGTCTTGCTCTGAGGCGGTGCTGCAAAATTAGCAGAGTGCTGTCAATTCCGGTATGAACATCAACAGGTTTCATCTCCGCTTCGTCTAGTCGAGAGAAGTTGCGTAGCGACAGGACAATCTGCCGAATTCGATCAGCACCGCTTTGCATGGAGGATAAAAGCTTGGGGATATCCTGTCGCAGAAACTCTAAATCAAGGGCCTGGGCACGAGCCGCAATTTCTGGATCGCTCTCAGGATAGCGCTGCTGATAGAGGCTGACGAAGTCCAGTAGATCACCACTGTATCCCTGCATGTGGGTTAAATTACCCGCGATGAAGTTCACCGGATTATTGATTTCGTGAGCAATCCCGGCGACCAGTTGCCCCAAGCTCGACATCTTCTCGGTCTGAATGAGTTGCGCCTGAGCTTGCTGCAATTCTTGCAAAGCAGTTTGGAGCTGTGCGGTCTGCTCTCTCAAGGTGGCTTCAGAGCGTCGCAAAGTTTTTTCGGCTTGTTTCCGTTCGGTGATGTCGCGCAGAATCACGATGTATTCAGCTTGCTTCCGATTGGAGCGGTGGGAAACCGTGGCTTCAATCATGCGGGCAGAAAGAGAATCCGCTGGCTTCGGGCTATTGGCATCCCAGAGAGTCTGCTCACTATTGCTCGGCCAAGAGGCAGGGACACCTTGAAATTCCAGTAGAAAGTGACCGAGGTGCTGCCCCAGAATCTCCTCGCTTGCAGCCTGTAATAACATTTCAGCCGCAGGATTCGTTTGGTTAATCACTCCTTCTTCGTTGATGACCAAGATAGTGTCTGGAACGGTATCTAGAGCAGTTATGAATAAGTTTTCAGCTTGTTTGCGGGCTTCATCGATCGCAGCAACTTGCGGCAAGCTAGTCCAGCAGGCAATGGCGATCGCCACAAAAGCGACCGTCAGTAACCAAACTGCGAACAGATCATTATTGCCACTCCCCGCATTGCCATCTAGATTCGCTTTGATAATCCAGGTGACACTGGCTGTGCCACAGACCAAAACCAGCAGCACAATAACCTGAACCGCAACAAAATCGTGGCTGATGGTATGGGTGTAAGGGCGATCGCGCTTCAACCACCAAGCAGGCTGGAAAGGAGCTAAAGGAATTCGCCGAACGCCTGAATCCACCAACATCACAGCCAGCGGCAACAGCAGACCAATCAACCAATCTGTATGACTCCAGGCTGACCCACCTACCACCAGCACGAACGCGTAGATGAAACAGCAGATGAGCCACATTCCAGGCGATCGCACTGCCGCTTGACGGCGATGCAGCCACAACCCTAACCCTAAAATTAGGAAGCTCGCTAACCAACCTGTTCCCGTCACGACTACGATCCGAAAAACATCCCCCCATAACAAACCGAGTAAGCTGAATACCAATCCTGCAATCAAACTAGGACTGAGGACTCCTCGTCGTGAAACCACTGCAAAAACTGGGGATAGCAGCCCATCTAGAGACAACTGGTGCAAAATCCGAGGGGTATTAGAAACCGCAGTCGCGTTATTGAGCAAACAACAAGAAGTCAGCAACAAAGTCACTAGTAGAGAAACTTCTTTACCCCAAAACGG
>DATNPE010000459.1:0-3725 GCA_036703355.1 Allocoleopsis sp.
GAGTAAAGTCAAAACACTAGAACGGAACATGTAGCACCCTAGAACCTGATGTTACTAGATTAGGGAGTCTGGGTGCTAAATGGCTCAGATGCAATACGGAACTTTGAATGACTTGTTGCTGCCAGGTTCAGCGATCGCCCTAATAGGGAAAACCAGGAGCAACCACCCTCGATTCTTAATCTTATTATTTTTACCGTCGGTGTTTTCCTTTAGCGGGTAATGCGGAGAATTTTGTCTCTCTCTGGAGGGCAACTGCCGCGACCATCGCAGTTACTGGTAGTGACATAGAGTTCAGGCCGCTGGCGACGTGGCTGGCGTTGAGGGCGATCGCCATTCCTTCAGGCTCGGCAGTAAAAATGAGGATCACAAAGTTGACGAGCCATTAGACGAAGTGGGCAACTCCAACTCCAGTTGAATCACCCGGTTCCCCAACCAAGAAATCATTGCCTGCAATTGCCAGTGAGAAGCCAAACCCTTGGATATTTGTGAGAGGAAAGGTGTAGCTGCCCAGTTGAAAGTCGTAGCTGAAGCCAGTCGTTTCAGTGGGGTTCTTCAGAGTCTCGATCAACTCTCCAGTCTCGCTATTAAAACGATACACAGCGCCGTCTCCCGCTTCGTCCAGGGGCGCACCGACAAGCACATCATTGCCGATTAGCCCGACTGAGAACCCAAAGGTTTTGACCCCTGGGAGAGATAGGGGAAACCCTAGGCCGTTATAAGTGACGGTATAACCGACCGATGTATTGGGGCTTTGGAAGGTTTGTAGCAGGTTGCCAGTGATACTGTCGTATAAATAAGCCGCACCTTTCCCCCCATTTTGTCCGGGTGCGCCGATCAAAATCCTGTTGTTGCTGGCTGCGATCGCAAAGCCAAAGCCGTCTCCAATCTGAGCGACAGTCTGACCCAAAACTTGGAAATTGAAGGGGGTAGGGTTGGGATTGTTAAAGGTGGTCAGGGTGTTGCCATTGTAACGATAGATAGCTCCTGCATCTTTGCCCAACGTGTCATCACCCGGAGCCCCAATCAGCAGCGTATTGCCTGAAGTTGCGATCGCCCAACCAAAGCGATCATCTGGATCTGCTCCTGGTGTTGGGTTTTCAATCGTTCGAGTGATGTTACCAGTAGCGCTATCAATCACCACAACCGCCCCAGCATTGGTGATGTTGGTGTTTGTGGTGGGATTAATCACCTCTTCTTCAGGAATGCCAACGACAACACTGGTACCCAAAGCAGCTAATGCATGGCCGAACTCGCCACCCTCAGAGGGTTTTGGATTGGTGACCGTCTGTACAGCGCCCGTGGTTGGGTTGAAGAAATGGACCGCTCCTGCATCCGCACCGCCAGCATCATCTAGAGGCGCACCCACTACAATCGTTCCGTTGCTGAGAACTGTGGTCGAGAAGCCAAATTGATCATCATTCGCGGCTGTGGGATTGTCTAAGCGCCGTAGGAATGTTCCAGTACTGCGATCGAAGACATAAGCGGCTCCTGGGGTGCCACCCACCCAGTGATCCTTAGGCGCACCGATCACCAAAGTGTCTCCGCCAGCGGCAACTGCCCAGCCAAAGCGATCGTCGGCTGTAGGACCAGGGTTACTCAATGTGCGGGGATTTACCGTGAGGTTGACAGTGGCGCTAGCCGTAGCCCCGTACTGATCAGCGACTGTGTAGGTCAGGCTTTCATTCCCACTGAAGCCAGCATCAGGGGTGTAAGTAATTGCGCCGTTTGCTGCTGAGGTGATGGTGCCGTGGGAGGGCGATGTGACATTGATCAGTGAGAAGCTATCTCCATTGCGATCGCTGTCATTCGCCAATACGTTGAATGTTAACGAATTACCACCCAGCAAGCTGAAGGTGTCAGCATTGGCAGTGGGTTGACTGTTAAAGCCGAACCGCGATTCGGCTTGACCATAAAGCATGAAGTGAACAAAAGCGCTCTTGAAGATCTTTTGCTCTACGGCATCTTTCACATCCGAGTAACGGTTGAGATAGTCTTGTGGATTAAATAGGGGAGAGGGTGAGCGCTTTTCAGTTTCACCAAAGAGTTCAAAATGCTCTAGCGCATTCTTGAAGACTTTTTGCTCCACAGCATTTTTGACATCTGGATAAAGCGTCAGATAGTAATTGCTGTCAAATAAGGAACTAGGACTGCGATTTTCAGCTGCACCATAGAGAAAGTAATGCTCTGCTGCACTCTTAAAACT
This sequence comes from Allocoleopsis sp., assembly GCA_036703355.1. Classification (GTDB taxonomy): domain Bacteria; phylum Cyanobacteriota; class Cyanobacteriia; order FACHB-46; family FACHB-46; genus Trichocoleus. The sequence goes on from DATNPE010000459.1 coordinate 2,204, forward strand.
TCCTGTATCGACTGCGTTTTTAACATCTGGATAAGCATTCAAATAATAGTCACGATCGAACAAAAGACTAAACTTGCGGTTTTCAGCCGCACCAAAGAGTGCATAGTGTTCGGCAGCACTCTGGAAGATCCCAGTCTCTACAGCGTTTTGAACATCTGGGTTTTGCTGCAAATAATAATTAGGGTCAAAGAGTGGGTTAGGGGCTCGATTTTCTCGCTGACCATAAAGGGTGTAATGATTTAGTGCGTTCTGAAACACACCCTGTGCGATCGCATCTTGCACATCAGGATAAAGCGCTAAGTAGTAGCTAGGGTCGAGTAGCGCTTCTAGAGTGAGTGCCATGAAATCTCCTCAATCATTTTGAAGTAGTGAATAGTCAGCCAAGTACTGAGATATTTTGATTTAGATAAACTAAGCTGTCCTAGAAATTACGGTTAGCTGTATCGAGTAGATGCATAAAATACTGAGACAAACCTTGTAGACAGACACATCGCTGCCGAATTCTACTTAGAATCAGGTCTAAAGTATAAAAGTACGGAACCCGCGATAGATGAAGTCTTAGTAGATTCTCTAGGGTATCTGATAAAGTTACTGTAAAAATACGAACACGCAGACTTCGCAAAACAATAACTGTCAGGCAGCGATCGCTTCTTCACTGATGGGTCAAAGTATTGTATGCAGTACGGGTAGCCTTCGCTGCTGTCCTGTCTAGTTCAAATGCTTATCGCTGTGGATTGCGCCCCCACCACGCGCGGGCTCGAGTCCCGTCGTTCGCCCTTATCTCAGCGATCGGTTACTGAATTTTAGTGAAAAAGCTGAATGGCTTTTGACCCCTACAACCCCAAGGCAGGAATTTAGAGACTAAAAGCTTTGCAGAGCCTGGACTTTAAGGATTCTCAATAGCTGAGATATCAACAGTATCTCAATCGCTTGAGCAAGGCGGTCGCTTTGGCTAGGTGAAGCAGTCTAACGTTTCGGCTGAGCGGTTGATAAGGTTTGCAACTCCAGACGCAACTTTTGATAGTCTGCTCCAGCCGAATGGTTGTACAGCTACTCGCCGCCACTGCTACAATCACCGCCATCGCTGCTTCCAGAGTCACCACACCCAGAATCTCCTCCGCTAGAGTCAGAATCATAACCTGAGAAATCGTCCCAATTCCATCCGCTATAACCTCCTCCACCAGCATCACCATTGTTATTCCATTGTCTGCGAGCACGGAAAGGTGTTGAATTCTCTACAAATGTGTTGACCATGAACCTTAACACCAATCCTGCCCAGACACTAAATACAAGTAGAAAAATTGCTGCTGCTAACGGATTAATTTCAATGGCAGAGTTTCCCACCTGGCAGCCACTCATTATTAACGCCGAAACAACTGCTAAGCCTACTGTTGCAGCTTTATGAATTTGAGTTTTTTGCAGTATCCAATTCTGCTTTGCTTGCTCAGCATTCATTGTTTGAATGCTCTTGACAGCCAATTCTTCCCGGTTCGCCATCTTTTCTGACCCGACTTGTACTACA
>DATNPE010000460.1:0-4615 GCA_036703355.1 Allocoleopsis sp.
TTAATACACTTGCCTCTTCCTCAACCGAGATTGCTGTGGCCGTGGAGCAGCAAGAGCGTACAGCTGCTCAGCAAGCGGCTTCTGTTAGTCAAACCACCACCACGATGGATGAATTGGGTGCTTCTGCCGTGCAGTCGGCGAGTCAAGCGGAGTCGGCAGCAACAGGGGCACGGCAGGTACTCACGCTGGTAGATGGGAACGGCAATATGGATCTCCCATCGGGGAATGGCGCAAGTCTCCGGGAGCGAGTGGAGCAGATTGCTGAGCACATTCTTCGCTTAAGCGAGCAGACCAACCAAATTGGTAATATCTCGGAGCTGGTGCGAGACTTGGCAAGTCAAACCAATATGTTGGCGCTTAACGCGGCAGTAGAAGCGGCAAGGGCTGGGGAACATGGCAAAGGTTTTACGGTGGTAGCAGCCGAGATTCGCAAGTTGGCTGACCAGAGTCGCAAATCCACTGAACGCATCAATGCGCTGGTGGCAGATATTCAAAATACGACCAATGCCACAGTGATGGTGACAGATGAAGGCACTAAAACTGTAGACATGATTGTGTCAGCCATTAGTCATATCACGATGAATAGCCAGCAGATTTCTCTGACTGCTAAACAACAGGCGATCGCCATTCAGCAAGTGATTGACGCGATGAATGCTCTAAACCAGGGAGCGACCCAGACCGCGAGTAGCATTAGTCAAACCAAAGTAGAAACTCAAAGACTGAATGAAACCGCTTTAAGCCTCAAAGCAGTGATCTAGCCAAAGGTAAATAGCGACTATCAGCGATCGCGGTCAAGCAGGCTGGAAATGCCGTGACAGAACTGAATCAGGGAGCCTCTCGTACTGCGGTTGGTATTTGCAAAACGGCAATTGGTATTCAAAAACTCAATAAAACAGTGCTGAATTTGAAGACTTTCGCATCAGACGCTCACCCAGGTTAATTCTGATTATGATGATCGACGATGAAGAACTCCGCAATATTTTCAAAATTGCCAGTGAAGAACATTTACAACAGCTGGAATCAGGTTTACTGCATTTGGAGCAAAATCCTACCGATCGCAGCAAGCTAGAAGATCTCTTGCGAGAAGCGCACAGCTTGAAGGGTGATGCCAACATGCTGGGAGTCAGGGATGTTGGCACATTGGCGCATCAAATTGAAGATGTCTTAGGTACTGTGAAGCGAGGTACCTCCACCTTAGCAGCTGTCAGCGATCGCCTCTATTACGGTTTAGATGCCATCCGCAGACTGGTGCATGAATCAGTGACAGGAGAACCTGCCGGAGTGGATGCGTTTCATGTGCTGGCTCATTTGATGGGAGCGGGGATGACACCAAACCCTGAGGCTGCGCCTGAAGCGATCGCGGGTTCTCAGATGTCGGAGCGTTCAGATCTCCTCCCAGATCAGGAGAATGGAGCAGAACATGAGAATAGAGCAGAAAGTGAGCCTCCAGCTTCAACTCCACGCGATCAGATCTCTCCAGATCAGATACCTGAGGACTGGAACGGCCATCCGGAAGAGTCGATAGCCGCAACGGCAGGGAAGACTGATGCGACCAAAACCCCTGCCTTGACGCCACCTACTGATCTCCCTGCTCCTTCAGTGGAGTCATCTGAGGATGAAGCGATGAGAGAACTCATCACAGTTGATGCTGTAGAGCCCAATGGTCATCATGGCGGTTTAAGCCACGAGCCTCCGCTTGCCAGCCCCTCCGTTGCTCCTGCTATTCTCCCAGAAACATCAACCGCAACCGTTCTACCCACTGCTGCACCACTCACAGCGGCGATCGCCGAAGCCACTGCTGCCAGCAACTACCGCATTGAAACCATCCGTGTCGAAACCCCAAAACTTGATGCCTTAATGACGCAGACAGGAGAGCTGACTGTCACTAAGATCCGGGTGGCTCATCGCTTAACCGAGATCGAAGCGATCGCCAGCCTGTGGGAGGAATGGAGCCGCGATACCTTTGTCAATCGGTTTGCCTTTTCTAGCGATCGCCATCCCAACTCCAGCGCTCTGAAACAGCTAGAAACCTTTTATCACCGTACCGAAGAACGCCTGGACCGTCTCGGCTTATTAATCAACCGTTTAAGGAGTGCCGCTTACGAAGACAACGCCCGCTTGGATGTCGTAGCCAGTGAACTCGAAGAAGGTGTGCGGACCCTAAGGCTCTTGCCACTCTCCACCATTTTTCAATTGTTGCCTCGGATGGTCCGCGATCTCGCCAAGCAACAAGGCAAAGAAGTCAATCTCATCATTGAAGGTGGTGAAACGCGGGCTGATAAGCGGGTGTTGGAGGAGATGAAAGACCCGTTGATGCACATGGTCCGCAATGCCATCGATCACGGCTTAGAATCGCCCGCAGAACGGGAAAGGTTAGGGAAGCCATGCCAAGCCACAATTCGTCTCAAGGGCTATCAAACCGCCACCAGTATCGTTATTGAAGTGAGTGATGATGGCCGTGGTTTGGATGTTGAAAGCATCAAACGAACAGCCCTGAAACGAGAGATCGTGCGAGAAGTAGACTTGGCTGCCATGACTCCTAGCCAAATTCAATCGTTGATCTTTGCGCCTGGATTCTCGACCCGCAACTTTGTGACCGAAATCTCTGGCCGAGGGGTCGGACTGGATGTGGTGCGAACCAATGTCGAACGGCTAAAGGGCACCATTCACGTCGAATCACAGCTAGGACAAGGCTGCACCTTTCGGGTGCAAATGGGAACTACCTTGGCGACTGCCCATGTGTTAATTGTGGAAGTGCAAGGTCGAGCCTATGCGATACCTGTAGAAGCCGTACACACCACTTTGTTGATCCAGCCCCATGAGGTTTTTGCAATTGAGGGCCGTGAAACCATTGTTCTGGCAGACCAGCCTGTATCAGTCGTAGCATTAGTCGATTTGCTAGAACTAAAATCAGGTGTATCTGGGCGATCGCCTCAGTCTGGTCTTAACTCCAAGTTGTTGCCTTGTATTGTCTTAAAAGTGGGGAGCGATCGCTTAGGGCTGCTCGTTGATGCCTTACTCGATGAGCAAGATGTGGTCTTGAAACCGCAAAGCAAGTTGCTCAAGCGGGTCCGTAATGTCTCTGGAGCTACTATTCTAGGGACTGGGGAAGTCTGTATGGTGCTAAATCCTCAGGACTTGATCAAATCAGTACGGCAGCGATCTACGGCAGCGGCTCCAAAAGTTTTTGCAGAGGTGCAAGTAGTCAAACAGACCATTTTGCTCGTCGAGGACTCGATTACAATTCGGACGCAGGAAAAAAGAATCTTAGAGAGCGCTGGCTATGAAGTGGTGACAGCAGTAGATGGCTTAGATGGCTTTAACAAGCTGCGAACCCGTGAGTTTGATGCCGTTGTCTCCGATGTGCAAATGCCCAATTTGGATGGCCTGGGGTTAGCTGCTAAGATCCGACAGCACAAGGAATACAGTGAGTTACCCATTATTTTGGTAACGTCTTTAGCGACGGATGAAGACAAGCGGCGAGGAGCAGAAGCAGGAGCCAACGCCTATATTACCAAGGGTACTTTTGACCAGAAGGTGCTACTAGACACCTTAAGGAGACTTGTTTAGATGTCATTGTCACCAATTCGGGTTTTTCTAGTCGAAGATTCTCCAGTATCTCTCGTCATTCTCAAGCGGATGCTGACTTCTACCCCAGATATTGAAGTCGTTGGAACTGCCCGAAATGGTATTGAAGCTTTGGAGCTGATTCCTCAAGCTCAACCTGCCGTGATTTGTACAGACTTCTATATGCCAGGGATGGATGGGCTAGAGTTCACCAGGCAAATTATGGCGAAATATCCTCGCCCCATCTTGGTGATTAGTGCTTCTGTGCAACCTGACAACACCCAAAATATTTTTCAGCTTTTAGACGCGGGGGCTGTAGATGTCTTCCCAAAGCCCGGAGCAGGCTTAGCAACGGATTACGAGCTAGTCAAGCAAGAATTGATTAGCAAGATTAAGGTTTTGTCAGGCGTCACTGTTTTTACCAAATACCGCCTTTCGTCTGCTCGTCAGACACCGCCCACGCTCAACCCTCTCCATCTCACCAATACATCTGTCAGGGATACGGTGGCAAGGCGAGCTTTGGTGATTGGGGCCTCAACCGGAGGACCTCAAGCATTGCACGCAATCTTGGCTCAACTGCCAGCAAATCTACCGTTTCCAGTGCTTTGTGTGCAGCATATTAGCGAAGGATTTTTGCAAGGATTGGTCAACTGGTTAAAAGTTGAATGTCGATTAAATATCAAAATTGCTCAAGCAGGTGAGGTGCCTGTTTCGGGAACAGTTTATTTTGCGCCAGAGCGGACTCATCTGGAGTTAGATAACCAAGGCAAGTTTATCTGTCTGGAGTCAGCCCTGGTAGATGGGCATCGACCGTCAGTGACCGTAACCTTTAAATCTGTCGCTAAGTTCTACGGCAAAGCGGCGATCGCGATCCTATTAACTGGGATGGGAAAAGATGGCGCTGAGGGGATGCGAGCAATTTCCGCAGCGGGTGGTATTACGATTGCTCAAGATGAAAAAAGCAGTATTGTCTTTGGTATGCCGAAAGAGGCGATCGCGATGGGGGTTGTGCAGCATGTGCTACCTGTCAACGACATTGCCAATTTTG
>DATNPE010000461.1:0-5519 GCA_036703355.1 Allocoleopsis sp.
GGTGTCAATTCCTGCCTGGTTTAACTCAGCGTAAAGGGTTTCAGCCGCTTTGACTTGATCGGCATCGCTGATATTGGGAATCACTACGATCGCTTGGTAAGGTGCGATCGCCACAGGCCAGATGATGCCGTCTTTGTCGTAGGACTGTTCCACCGCCGCTTGCGCCACACGAGAAACGCCCACGCCATAGCAACCCATAATTAAGGGTGCTTCTTCGCCTTGCTCGTTGGTGTAGGTGGCTCCCATCGCCTTGGAATATTTGGTGCCGAGTTGGAAGATATGCCCTGCCTCAATACCACGAGCGCTTTGTAGGGTTTGGCTGGGGTCATGGACGGCGCGATCGCCCAGTTTCGCTTTCCGCAAATCGACGACTAGTTTGGGTAACTGGAACTGATCGCCCCAATTTGCCCCCACGACGTGATAACCAGACTCGTTGGCTCCCGTGACAAAGTTCTTTAGCTCCACCACCGTTGGGTCAACCAAGCGCAGGAATTTTGGCGCTAAGTTTTTCTCCGATTGGATGTAGGTATCAGCTAAATCTGGGGCAATGTAACCCAATGGTAAGGGCTGAGCCGCCCACTTCGCTTGAGCCGTAGCGTCAGGAACACTAAGCGCGATCACGGTCTTGCCACCAAACTGCCCTGCTTGCCGCACCAATTCATTTTGCAGTTTGACTTCGTTGACTTCCTGGTCACCACGAATGCTAATCAACACCAGGACAGTGATGCCATTGTCGTAAACTGCTTGATACAGAACGTTCTTGACAATTTGGGTGGGAGAACACTTGAGGAACTGGCAGAGCTTGTCGATCGTGTCGGTGCCTGGAGTCTCTCGCTTCTCGTAGGTGGTGAAGGGTGAAGGTTCCGCATCGGCGGGTAGGGACACGGCTTTCTCGACGTTAGCAGCGTACTTGCCATCCTCGGTGTAGAGGACTTCGTCTTCACCCGCTTCCGCCAAAATCATAAACTCATGGGAGCCAGACCCCCCGATCGCGCCAGAGTCCGCTTCTACCGCACGGAACGCCAACCCACAGCGCCGGAACATGTTGCTGTAGGCTTGGTACATCGCTTGGTAGGTTTCTTTCAGGCTTTCTTCCGTCGCGTGGAACGAATAGCCATCCTTCATGATGAACTCGCGTCCGCGCATCAGGCCAAAGCGAGGCCGAATCTCATCCCGGAATTTGGTCTGAATTTGATAGAGGTGGGTGGGCAGTTGCCGATAGGAGCGAATCATCTCGCGAGCCACCGTGGTAATCACCTCTTCGTGGGTGGGGCCGAGTCCCATTTCCCGCTCTTGGCGATCGACCAACGAGAACATGATGCCTTCAGCCTTGGTGTAGGTATCCCAACGCCCCGACTCTTGCCACAACTCCGCAGGTTGTAACTGTGGCAGCAAGCATTCCTGTGCGCCTGTGGCATTCATTTCTTCCCGCACAATTCGCGAGACTTTTTGCAGCACTCGCCACATCAGCGGCAAATAGGCATAGATTCCGCTACCAATTCGCCGGATATATCCTGCCCGCAACAACAATTTATGACTGGGGATTTCCGCTTCCGCTGGATCTTCCCGCAGTGTAACAAAGAGCATTTGAGACAGGCGCATATGTTCCCCTTTCAGACCGGAGATTATTATCTCACTAGTAACAGTGCCAACAGCGAAATAGTTGGGTCGAAATATTCATCAAGATCCGTGGTCTGGGCGTCTCGCCCGCGCAGACAAATTGTCTACATTAACTTTAATGTCATCAAATACCCCTTAAACACAGGAGCCTTCTAGGCAAAAGCGATAACAAACGGCGATCGGCGAATCAACTGTGCCGTTCATCGGGCAGGTGCGAGTGGCACAAATGGCACAGTTAGCATGGGTGGGCAACACCAAGTCAGTCGCAGGATACAAGCTAATGCCTTGCGTAATAAAGGCTTGGGCTTCCAATTCCGCGATCGTGCTGCAAATGAGAATTGCCTGCGTGATGCCCAGTGCCGCTCGGTCAGCGTTGATTTGGCGGAGAGTCTGACTAAAGCTCTGGCTTTCTTCGCGCACAACAATCAGCACCTTCTGCGGCAAGCTTTGAAAGCATAAAGGCTTGGCTTCCGAGAAATAATCTTTGTATTGCAGAGAAACCGTACCGTCCGGGTAGCGCAGCGTGCGGATATAGCGCAGAAACGGCAGGGAGAAGCATCCAGCAGCATCCAGGGCATACCACCAAGACTTATGGGAAGCTTCGTAGGACAGGTGCAAAATTTCCTGAATTTGCTGCGGTCCAAACCCAACCTTGGTTAAAAGTGCGATCGCCTGTGCCAAAGACACATTGTGGGCGAGCGTCAGAGTTTCCGACTCACATTGGGAGTGACTTCTGGGCTGACTGGCTTTATTTTGATAGCGATGACTCTGCCATGATTCTGTTTTTCCAGCAGGCACAGCCCCAGGTGAATCTGCTAACACACATTTCACCGCTTCAAAATGCATGACCGCGTCCGCCGTCTGTTGATCCTGTAAGGGAATGCCGATTTCTGTGCTGACTTCACCAATTTCGTGGGGTTGGGCGATCGCAGGCAAGCAGTTTGTCAGCAGCGATTTGAGAATCTGCGGATCAGCGATCGCCAGGGCAATCTGGATCTGGTCGTGGAGCGGTGTGGTGGGCAGATGCTCAGATACAGGATAAAACAGAGGGTGATTTGGCATGGCGAGAAACCCAACTCTGCGATCGCTGACAAGCCTGAGCGCTTTCCCCTCAGAACCAACCTGTCGTAGTTAAACTTTCAAGTATCTCTACTTCCAGATTAGCAACTCGTTTTTCTCTGGATTGTCTTAAGAAATGGAGTTGAGGCGATCGCAGCAGTTGACCAGTTCCTGAAATTAGTACTTGAGTCGTAAAGACCAGCAACCCAGCGCCCCTAGCAACAGCAAACTCACAACCGAAGTAGGTTCAGGAATTGAGCGGGGGTCAGTGCCGCCTGGAAGAGTCAAAATTGGCGGTTCTGGTTGAGTACCAGGGTCAGGATCGGTAGAACTCGTGGCTAAAAAGGCCAGTCCTGAAATGCGATTAAAGCCTGTGTTGCCGACGAGAGTTGCCACCGCAGTCTGTGGATTCAGGCTATACAGGGCGTTGTTCACAGCAGCGTAGAGCGTGCCGTTGGACGCAAAGGTCAAGCCTGCCACAAAGGAACTGTCTAACCCAGGATCGCCAATGAAGCTGCTCGTTCCTGTCGCAGGGTCAATTGTGTACAAATCTACTTGGTTTTGACTAAGGCCAAACAGCACGCCATTCGGGTCAAAAACCAAACCATCCAGACTGGGAATTAGGGCATCACGGGGCGTAATTTGCGTCGAGCTGAGTCCCACAAGATTAAAACTGAACAACGTTCCGGTGGGACCAAAACTGCTCGTCAGGAAACCAGTACCATCGCTACGAAAGGCTAGCTCTCCTTCTCCATCCTCCTGAATCCCCACATCAAAGCTTTGGAGGGTTTTGGCAGTCTCCGGATCAAGTTGCAGAATCGTACCGCTCACTTGATCGTAGGTGTACAGATTGCCGCCATAGGTCGCTAAACCAAACGGAGACGCTCCTGAGGATAAGTTACCAACCAAGGTACCTTGACCTGAGCTTGGGTCAATTTGAATCAACTCGGAGTTGAGAGTCGTGCCGTAGAGCGTGGCGCTGGAGGCTGGAGTTGCCATTGCTAAGGCGATCGCAGTTGAAGCGATCGCACCTACTAGCCGTTGAGCTTGCCAATTCATGTCACTCTTGCCTCCAGCTACCCTGTCATTGTGAGCTTAGCGCCAATTGGTTTCTTCTTATTTATGCGATGTTAAACAGAATTTTCCAGTAGCGACAGACACAGCCGTTGCTTAATCATTCGCTGCATTCAGCCTTTTTGCCCGCAACAAAAAGGTCTGACAGGACAGGGCTGAGAGTAATCTCCGAGCTAACTGTGCCTATCAGACCTGAGTCTGTACAGATCTAGCGATTCGTTAACGTTGACGAATTAACGGCTTATTTGGTTTCCGAGAACTCGGCATCAATCACGTCATCGTCACCACCACTGCCACCTGTGGGGCCAGCATCAGGGCCAGGAGCACCCGCACCATCGGGAGCTGCACCACCTGCTTGCTGGTAGATGTTGCTACCAATGCTGTAGAGCGCTTGCTGCAATTCGGCAGTTAAAGTCTTGATGCGATCGTAGTCTTCCTGGCTAGAAGCTTCCTTCAGATCTTTGATCAAGCCTTCAGCCTTGGCCTTGTCACCCGCAGGCACTTTATCCCCTAGCTCACCAATTTGCTTCTCAGCTTGATACACCAAGGTATCTGCTTGGTTCTTGAGGTCGATTCTTTCACGACGCTCGCGGTCAGCGGCTGCGTTTTGCTCAGCTTCACGCACCATGCGCTCCACATCATCCTTAGGCAGTGTGGAAGCTCCGGTGATGCTGATGGACTGCTCTTTACCAGTGCCCTTGTCCTTCGCCCGGACATTCAAGATACCGTTGGCGTCAATGTCGAAAGTAACTTCGATTTGAGGCACGCCACGAGGAGCCGCAGGAATACCATCAAGGCGGAAGACGCCGAGGTCTTTGTTGTCACTCGCCATTTCCCGCTCACCTTGCAGGACGTGGATTTCCACGTTGGTTTGCCCATCCACCGCCGTCGAGAAGACTTCGGACTTCTTGGTGGGGATGGTGGTGTTGCGAGGAATAATCTTGGTCATGACGCCACCCAGAGTTTCCACACCCAAAGAGAGGGGGGTTACGTCGAGTAGCAAGATGTCCTTAACTTCACCAGCGAGTACACCCGCTTGAATCGCTGCACCTACTGCAACCACTTCGTCGGGGTTAACGGTTTGGTTGGGGTCTTTGCCTAGGACACGCTTGACAACCTCTTGGACCGCAGGAATCCGGGTGGAACCGCCCACGAGTACGACTTCATCAATGTTTTCTTTGCTGAGCTTGGCATCCCGCAACGCATTTTCTACAGGAATACGGCAGCGATCGATCAAGTCAGCGCACAGCTCTTCAAATTTGGCACGGGTCAAGGTGGTGTCGAGGTGCTTGGGACCGTCTTGAGTCGCGGTGATGAAGGGCAGGTTGATTTCTGCTTGGGTAACGCTAGACAGCTCGATTTTGGCTTTCTCAGCCGCTTCTGTGAGGCGCTGGAGAGCTTGCTTGTCTTTGCGGAGGTCGATGCCTTCAGCGTTCTTGAATTGGTCAGCGAGCCAATCCACGATTTTCTTGTCGAAGTCGTCACCGCCTAGGTGAGTGTCACCAGAGGTCGCCAGTACTTCAAACACACCATCGCCCACTTCTAGGATGGAAACGTCGAAGGTACCACCCCCCAAGTCAAAGACAAGAACGGTTTCGTTGCTCTTGCGATCGAGACCATAAGCAAGGGAAGCAGCGGTAGGCTCGTTGATGATCCGCAGGACTTCCACCCCAGCGATTTTGCCAGCGTCTTTGGTAGCTTGGCGTTGGGAGTCGTTGAAGTAAGCGGGAACGGTGATTACCGCTTGAGTCACTGTGTCGCCCAGG
>DATNPE010000462.1:0-3593 GCA_036703355.1 Allocoleopsis sp.
AAATACTGTTGCAGTTGAGCCCCATACAACTCATGGACATTGCAATCAACGATCGCCAAACAACGTCCCAATTGCTTGTAGGCATTGGCTAAATCAGGTTTACGGAGATCAAAGATATTGTTGACGACTTGCAAGTTAAACTCGATCTTCTCATATCCTTCCACACGAAAACTGGTTGCAGTGGTCGATAGTTGGGCTTGGATATTGCTCATGATGTTTATGCTTGTAAATTGTGCCAATGGTTTACTCATGCGAATCAGCAGCCATCCTTGAAATATCAGATGGACAGACAACGTGAGATAGACAAAGTGACATGCTGCCACTCGCCGCATTCAGACGCGATCGCAATCTGTTGTTGACGACCCCCAGCAACGCTTGCGTGGTCGCCACCGCCATACGAACAGGTCACACAAAAACAGAGGACAGATTGCCAGCACCGTGGCAGACACAGGCTTGTGCTAGCTCAGAAGCCACACAACACCTGGCCTACTGTTCGGTGTGATTTGCCAACCGCTAGTGACTCATTCGCAGTGAATTGAGCGAATACTTTGTGACTGGGTGCTATGCCTGAACCAGCCAATCTGTCGCCGAAAAATGCGAACAGATAAAGACTCGAATCCGGATGGACTTGGCAAACTCCCAGTAGATAACGAGCCCAAAGATGCCTTTAATTTGAGTCATTGAGGAGCTATACCGTGAACTGACAGTAGCGTAATCAGTTTTCACAAGTGGTAGGCACTGTCGATAGGAGTAGAGCCATTCTCTCTAAAGGTAGAGAAATAGATACCTAATGGCAAGGAGACCTAACCCCCAGCCCCTGGTAGGGAAGGGAAGCCAAATTAAAACCCCTCTCCGCGTCGGAGAGAGATTTGGGGAGAGGTCTACTCAGAATTCAACTGATTACAGTTTATCTGTAGGTGAGCTGGCGAAATTTCACTCGCAGTCCATCTTGAGGCCGAGGGGTGGGGATGGTAGAGAGTTCTAGATTTTGGTTCGGCAACAACTCCCACTCGTAGTTGCGGAGGAGGGCGATCGCAAACAGTTTCATTTCTAGGCGAGCAAATTCCTTGCCGATACATTCGCGAATCCCACCACCAAAGGGCACATAGGCGTACTTAGACCGCTCAGCCGCTTGTTCGCCACTAAAGCGCTCTGGGTCAAAGCGATCGGGTTCAGGATACACTCTGGCTTCTTGGTGGGTGGGACCAATCTGGTAAATGGCGCTCCAGCCTGCGGGAACTTGGTAGCCGTTGAACTCAAAAGTTTTTAGCACCTTACGAAAACCACCCCCCACCGGAGGAATCAGGCGGAGCACTTCCCGCAAAACTTGATCGAGATATGTCATCTGCCGCAGTTCGTCTAAGGTGGGTGGCTCCGAAAGCTCTAGTCGCTGCTGTTCCGCTCGTAGGGCAGCAGTCACCTCTGGGTTTTGGGCTGTGAGCAAGCAGAAAGACGCGATCGCAGAGGTCAGCGTTTCATGTCCCGCAAATAGGAGCAGCAACACTTGGTCCTTCAACTCCTCCAAACTTAGTCCTTCGCCATTTTCGTCACGAGCCTCAATCAACAGTTGCAGCGTATCTTGGCAGGGATTTTGCTGCTGTTGGCGATCGCGGATGACCTGCTCCAATTCCTCTAACAGTAACCTGCGGCTGCGCTGTGCCCGCCCAAAGGTAGTCCAAGGGAGCGGCAAGGGAATTGAAAACAACCCTGCACACCAAGTCTCAAACAAGTGTCCTAATCTGGTTTGCGAACCTTGGTCTAGACCTACCAATAATTTGCAAGCGACATCTAACGTGTAATTTCGTAATTCGGGATACCAGGTGAGCGTTTCCATCTCCTCCCAACGCTTCAGGTAGGCGCGAGTAATCCCTAACATGGTTGGGATATAGCCAGAGAGCGCTCTCGGCAAGAAGGCTTGAGCCAGTAGCTTGCGGCGGGTTTGATGGGTCGCGCCTGTCTGCAAGGCAAGAGACAGAGGGCCGAGTAAGGCTTCAGTACTGGGCGGCCAACTGATAGCGAAATACTCGTTTTCTTGAGACAACACAAAGCGATTGGCCTCTGGACCTCGCATAAAGACCGTCGATCGCCCTAGTAATCGAGTTCTAAACACATCTCCATATTGTTCATGCCGCTTGTGGGCAAACTTGGGGTCGGCAAAGAATGACAGCGTTTCTCCTAGGAGTGGCAAACCTGCTTTTCCAGGTGGTAGAGGGCGCGAATTAGAAGTTTTAGACAGAGATTTCATAGGGCCTGAAGCACAGGTATCAATCGCAACGTACTGCAACTGATCATACGCCATTGCCTTACTGGTCCCGAAAGGGCGATCGCAGCTGTTAAGTTGGCTACAAAACTCGACTGGGACTTAAGGATGATGAATTGCACCGAGTAAAGCCCCAAAACACAAAGTAGGACAAGTTTGCTCTGACACTCTCCACTCAAGGTTCTGCTCCGATCACTCAGCTCTTTGTATTCGGAGACAGCCTCTCGAATGTGGGAACTGTGTTCCGGGCCACTGGGGGCATGTACCCGCCTCATCCCACTTACTACCAAGGATTCTAACGGTCGAGTTTGGGTCGAGCATCTCGGCGATCGCTGGCCCTCAACACTATACTATCCCTTATCCCTCACGAAATGAACCATTCCAGAGCTTCCTGGGCGATCGCCGTCGGTACGGTATGGGGCCCTTCAAATTCTTGGTAGAGAACGTTATAGTCAGCACCTCGCAGTTGGGGCACCAGTTTGCGGCTACAGCGATCAATAGGGAGAACGCGATCTTGAGTTCCGTGGGAGATATAGATCAGCGGATCACCTGCTTGGCGAATCGGAGCCATAAACCCAGGTGAAAAGGCTAAGACGTGGGTAAACAAATCTCCATTCATAATCCCTAGCGAGAGAGCATAGGAAGCGCCGTCCGAAAAGCCAGCTACAGCCATGCGGCTAGGGTCAATGGCATAGCGGCTAAAGGTTTGGGCCAGAGCGCGATCGCTAAAGGCGATATCGGGTCCATATCCACCCATGATTACGTCCCAGGTTTTCTGCCGTGAATCGACTGCCAAAACAATAATTCCGGTTGGATCAATCAATTGCCGCAAGATATTTAAGGCTCCCTCAGCATCGCCACCTGCACCATGTAGCATCAGCACTAAAGGCGCAGGTTTTTCAACTCGATAGCTCGGAGGTACATAAAGAAACCCATCTCTTTTGCTATCTAATCGTAGGGGGTGCAGACCAGGCGTTCCGGTTTCTGGGGGCTGAATTGGCCGAGCGCGCAGCTGTCCTGTAGCGGCTGGATCAATTTCTAGATCAATTTGCTGTTGAGTTCTCATGGTTAATAAAGTTTGAGCGTCACAACGAGGTATGCCTGAAATAGCGATCGGTAATACACAGCCCACAACCCCAAACCGTAGCAGTTGCCGCCTAGTCCAATGAGAAGACCCGTGAGAAGATCCATGAGAAGAGACAGGACGGCTGTGCTTCATCGCGGTCGCCTAATGTTTTGATGGGATAAATCGCAACCTTATGTTTACCGTAGGACAACTCAAGCTTTCTCACCTTATTCTTCCGGAGGATTAAGCCGTCCAACTATTAACGGT
>DATNPE010000463.1:0-4824 GCA_036703355.1 Allocoleopsis sp.
CCGTTTTCTTGGCACTTAAAATGCCGCGATCGCACAAGCGCCTTAGCTTGTAGGCTATTTGCCCATAGCTGCACCGAATCCCCGCAGCCTGACAACGCGATCGCACCTCCCCAGCTTTAATGCCAGGAGTCACTGCTAGCGCTTGGAGTACTGCAAGAGTGGGCACAAATCCCACAGTCTTAGGCGGTGTGGAAAGATCGATTTCAAGCAGCCTGACAGAACTTGATTGACGACCCTCTTTAAGAACTTGCTGCTGTGCTGCTAGATAACGCTTAGCGGATTGATACCCTTCTTCTCCGTCTCGAATGATGAACTGAGCAATTTGGCCAACGAGTCCAGTGCGGTCAGGGAAAAGAGCGATCGCCTTCTGAATCAGTGCCTCTCCTCTTTGGGATAGCGGCAAGCTCTCGTAGGATGTCTTCAGGGATTTCAGAGCGCGATATTGCCACAGGTTCAGAGTCATGCTGCCTCCTCCTGCTGTGATGCGATCGCTGGATGCCAGCAAAAGTATCGTGATGCTCCAGGCTTTTCTTGATATCGCAGCAGCACTTGCTTTTGTGCCAACTCAGCACAGGTTCGACTCACCGTGTAAGCGTCGATCGCCTTGCCGTTGATTCGCCGCACCGTTAATCTCGCCATCACATCAGAGATCCGCAACCGCTCACGACAACAAGCGGCCAAGACCACCTGCTCTAGGGGCGTTAAATTAGCCAGCCTTAGCGTCGGGTCGTTCAGCGCGTCAGACAGGTTGGGAAGGCTTTTTGAGGCGGTCTTGGTGCAGGCTTTGCAGAGATGGCGATCGCGCCATTTACCCCAACCACCAACCGTCTGCACCCGCATATAAGCGAGCCTTGCCGTGTGACTGCCAAGGGCACTGCACAGGCAGCAAGGCTCCCACTCGTCAGGTCGAGCAAAACTGAAGGTTGAGCGATCGAGGTGGAGGCTGCGGAGGGTGGATAGGATGCTCATGCTGTCACCTCCGTCTGCTGAGTTTGTTCAGTGATCGCGTCAACATTCCAATACAGGCCGTGACCAGGGCACTTAACAACTCCGTCTTTTACGGGCAAGCCATTCAGTGGCAATCCCCGATGCGGGCACGTCCAGCAACTTAGCTGCTGCATTGAATACTTTTCTCTCAACTTGGCGAGAAAAGGAACCTGGTTTACACCTGGATATGAAGGCATTTCTCGTAGACATTTGCGTCGCTTGAGACTCGCTTCACCCGTGGTAAAAACCTGATTCAGAATCAAGTCAACGGCATACCTTCTTCTGTCGTGTATCCACTCGTTCCAAATACACTGCGGCATGAATCGCCAATCAAAATGCCAATGTTGCTGTGGGACTCCGATGTCAGTATCTTCATGAAGAGGGCCGAAGATAGGTGCCCATGCCATCCAAATCAGCGATCGCCGTTTGTGGCGCGGAATGTCCAACCTCATTTGAACGTGTGGCACTAAGTAGAACTGGCCAATAACTGGAGGACTGCTTAGTTCGCCTGCCAATGGAGTCATGCTGTCACCTCCGTTTGTTGAGCGATTCGCTTGAAGCTGACGGCCCGGACGAATAGGTTAGAACCCCACGGGTAGGTCTTTCCATTTATGGAATCCCACAAGTGAGCAAAGCACTCCTTAGCGGTTGGGGCGTTGAAAGACCATCCGGGGTATTCAATCGTGTAAAAGTTTGGTCCCTTCTTCCAGAAGTCGCCACCGTGCGGAAAGGTGTCACCGATGAGGCGGATACCTTCAGCGATCGCATCCTCTTCTGAAATCTCTTGCAACCGCTGAACCCGCACGTCTGTGATTTCAAGCGTGATGCGGCTAGCCTCTTTTGGCATGTGGATCGCGGGCTTCCACTTAATCGGTTGCGCGTCACCTTTTGGATCTAGATGGTCGGCCCGATAGATGTAAGGAGCCTCGATTTGCCATTCGGGGAGCGACTTGCTCCAGGTCTCGCGACAATATAGGCGATCGCCAACCTGACCGTAAGGGCAGGGAATTGAGGCAAGACAGCCAGTGTTGGCGCAAATGATTTCAGCCTCTTTGCCATCCGTTTCAAAGTCACTCCAGTCATTGGTTGACCAAGAAGGCAGTTTTATGATTCTTCTGGTCTGCGTCTTGCGACCTTCAAGAATCGCTCGAATCATGGGGCCACTAAACAAGATGGGCCGTTCTTTGATGGGTGTAGCGCTCATGCCGCACCCCCGATCCAGCTAGCGGGGATTATTGCCAAGGTACGGAAAGCAAAAGTGCTGGCCAAGATAGGCGGAACCCGATCGCTTGAATAAAGGCTGGCGATCGCGCTCACTTCAAAGTCGCTTAGTTCGGGAAAATAAATCTCGTAGTATTCGTCGCCATTCAGGGATAGTGTCGGTTCCTGCCCACCGTCGGGGATTAAAACAGGTACGCCATTGGGAAAGATTTGAGTCAAGGCGCAATTTTTTATAGGAACAATTGCGCCTTGATGGATTCGGTCGAGTACATTGTTCATAGCTTGTCCTTGTGTGTTAAGGATGGGTTAGCCCTGCTCAGTTGTCTCAAGCTTCTGAGTGGGGCGCTTACTTGATGCGCCCTGAGCCGCGATGCATGTTTAGGAGGCGATCGCTTGACGGTCTTCGAGCATCGCCAAAATTTGTTCTACGGGCTTACGGTTAGCGATCGCTCGTTTGACTAGTGCAACCATGCTTGGAGGCAGGGTTTTAGTCACAATGCGTCGGCCTTTTCCGTAGTGTCGGTAGACAACTTTGCCACGTACATTAGTGGTCCACCCCGTTGCTGGGAATTCTCTGTTTACTGCTTTCATGATTTGATACGCTTGCGTATCGAACGAGGTTGTTAAAAGCCCCAAAGAGCAGGGGCTTAGTCTGGAAGTTTTGTAACTGCGATCGCTTGGCTTGCTTGGAGAAGTATCGCGATCGCTTATGTGGACAATCATACTAGCATTGTGGATGCACGTCCACAGTATTAAGCAAAATTGACACTTACCTTGTCCAGGCGGACAATTAAAGTACTTGGATCTGGTTAAAAATGACCGAAATCTACTCTCAGGCTGCGTTAAATCTTTTGGGTGAAATTGTGCAAATTAGTATGCGAGTTGATGGTTTAAGCCTCGCCAGCTTTGCCCAACTCACTAATACTCACAAGACCACCATTGAAAGACTGACGAAGGGGGAGGTCAAAGACCCTGTTCCAGTTTTGAGAAAAATAGCTGAATATATTCACCTGGTGGAACTCAAGCCGCACCCTAGCGGTGTACCGTTAATCTCAAAAGTGCATCTGCTCGAATACTTCACGTCTTGGCGAGACTTGGAGTTAATTTTAGAATCGCAATCAGGGAGATATCAGGGAATGCCTATTTATTGTGCCGTAAGTCAAAGGATTAGAGACGCGATCGCAGCCAAGGGCTTAGATCCAAACTCGGAATCCGCCATTGAACAGTTCGCAAAATCTGGGCCTTGGTCCAAAAACTTACAAAGACTGAAAAACATTGTCCTGGGGCAAGTCCACGCCACTCGTGACGATGTAGCAGCGATCGCCTATACCCTCTCAAAGTTTTCGGGGGAACTGGTATCCCCCGATGACATCGTTAAACTACTTCACCAGCACCACAATCACCACGAATCTGGCGACTGCGTGAACTCTCACTAGCTTCCACTAGCGGCTTCCGCGACTCGCTTCCAGTACTCGCGCTGCCAAGTCGCTTTAGGCTCCTTTGGATTATCTCGAACTATCACGAGCACCTCGGACTCGGTTACTTTTACCGCAGTGCTCTCGAAGTACCAAACCGCATTCATCCAAAAGTGCTCGTGATAACAAATAGCCGCTTCCCCTGTTTCAATCGCTTCAGCAATGGCCCGCGATCGCGGCGTTGCAATCACAGGATCTACAATCGACAGCGGCTGTCCTCCATCTTTTAGCAGCAAATCTACGGATCTGTTTAAGCGACCAGGAGACAAATCTGGTCGTACTGCCAAGTGTCGATATCCAGGCTCAGTGCTGAAGATGTAACAGGTTCCCTCAATTGACCCAAACAAAGCTGCGTTCTGCTTAATCCAGACGCTGTTCATGGCCTCAAGGTTATTTATCATAGGGTAGGTTCCGCAAATAGAAGCTTTCACCTCTAATTGTGGTTCAGGAGGGGCGGGAGTGTATCTACGCCCTTCCACCCAAATAGTTGGGTGTTTTGTCGGATTTTCACCTAGTAACTTACGCGATCGCCACAGTGCGTCGGCCAACTCCACATCTTCGCCGCAGTAAATCAGGACTTCACGTTCCGTATTTCCTAGAATCCTGACATTACTAGGGTCTGTGCTGGCTTTGATCCACCTCAGTAGATGCCTGTCTTCTTCTGGTTGAGCGTTCATATTCATGAGATAGGCGCTTAATGTATCCCAGATAACAAAAAGTAACTAAGCACTTGTAAGGAATATTCTCCGTAAGAGTGCCGCAAGTGTCAGTGATCACAAGCCTAAAACTACTGATTTCTATCTAAAGGTAGAAATAAATTCCCCTAATAAAGTCTTTACAAAAACAATAAAAAGCTAAGCGATCGCGCCCCTAGTTTAGTTTAGCGAGTGTTCGGGTGACTGAAACCCCATAATTCAATTGAGCGGCATTGCTGGTAACTTGCACCCGATAGGGCAATGGGTGCGAAAATGGCTGAAAAAAGAAAACCGGGGCGGCCCGAAGGCAAGCGATCGTCGAGGGAATACATGCGGATTACAGCCTATATCTCTAAGCACACCTACCGCAGGCTGAAAGCGGTGTTGGCATACCAGGATGCTGAGATCAGCGAAGTAGTCCAGAAGCTGGTAGACGAGTGGCTGGA
>DATNPE010000464.1:0-4834 GCA_036703355.1 Allocoleopsis sp.
GTAATAATGCGATCGCCACCTATCAAGCGAGAAGACCCTGATAGGATCGACAATAGACGGAGACACACATCATCAAGCCACCATGACTCTGGGCAACCTACGGGATCTGTATCAACAAGTGATACTGGAGCGGTACAAAAAACCGCGTCATAAGGGGACAACCTCGCCAGTGCATCGCTACCAAAAAGGTCATAATCCTTCCTGTGGAGACACAATTGAACTGACCTTGCAACTCAATGACAGTAAGGACCGCATTGAGGATGTCAAGTTTGAAGGAGAAGGTTGTGCGATCGCGATCGCCTCTACAGATCTGATGGCTGAGGCATTACGGGGTCGTACTGTCACCGAAGCACTAGAAATGGTGCAACGCTTCCAAACCATGATGAAGAGAGAAGCTGAGTTTCCTCAAGAGTTGCGGAAGTTGAATGTGATGCAAGGCGTTTCCCAGTTTCCGGTGCGGATTAAATGTGCCAATCTGTCTTGGCATACCTTAAAAGCAGCTTTAGAACTTCCAGAAGGCTCACAGCCTGCGGGTTTTGTCAGTAACGAATAACTGCGCCATTGCTGAACTTTTTTGCTTACTTTATTGATTCTGTTGTCAGTCTGAGTTTGTCACCGTCATGCCTACAACTGCTGATTTTTTAATTGCAACGAAGTGGTCGGGCATTCTGACCTTAGTCTGCGCTGCGCTAACTGTTTTGATGTTTGTGCTCAAGTGGGGCGTGCGGTTCCGATTTGTAGGAGTCACAGGTTTTATGGGGGTTCTGACCGCTGGGTTCTTTGCCCTGGGTTTGGTGCCTCTGACCCATACCATTGTTCCTGGTGCCACCCATTTCTCGCTGATTTATGACTCTGGCGCTAGTCAGGCTGTGATCGCGGTTTCGCCTCAGATTACACGATCTGAACTGGAAGCGACTCTACGTCAAGCTGCTTCTGATCTGTTTTCTTTTGGTCGCTTGGGTGGAGCTGATGAAAAGCTGACGATTCGGGCGCGGACCATTATCCACCCAGAGGAGGGTCAATCCGTGCCGCTTTATTTAGGTGAAGCCAAGCGATCGCTGCGGGAGCGGGAAGACAGCGATTTATCGATCAAAATTTACGACCAGAATTTCGCGCGTTTGCCTCAAGTCGAGCCTGCCTCTCGCCCCTCCTAAAACTGCCATTGGTGAGTTAGAAACTGAGTGATCTTTGCACTAGGCTTTCAGTGAAAACTAACCTAGAAATAGTAGTAAAGTTGTCCTTACCCTACGTAAATGTCAACGACCTCGCGATCGTCCTCTATGCCGCATTCCTCCATACCAGATTCCTCGTCAACTCACACTAAAACGACTCCTGCACTGTTCTCACTCATGGTTGCGCCTGCTCAGGTGATTCGAGGCGAGCAAGCGCTGGCCCAAGTAGGAGGGGCAATCGGTCGCTTAGGACAGCGGCCTTTAGTGATAGGGGGCGATCGCACCTTAGCGGTGGTGCAACCTTGGTTAGAACCTGTATTGCAGCAGGAGAAATTGCAATTTACTCAGGCTGCCTATGGGTTGGATTGCAGCGAAGCAGGTCTGGCAGCACTGCGGGAAGCCGTCGCGGCTCACCAAGCCGATGTAATTATTGGCGTAGGCGGCGGTAAAGCTTTAGATGCGGCTAAATTGATTGCTCATCAATGTCAGTTGCCCATTGTCACAGTTCCCACCTCAGCAGCGACTTGTGCCGCCTGGACAGCGCTCTCCAATGTCTATTCTGACCAGGGTGCCTTTTTGTACGACGTAGGCTTACCTCGCTGCCCCGATCTGTTGGTGCTTGACTACAGTCTGGTTCGCACTGCCTCTCAGCGGACGTTGGTCGCAGGGATCGGGGATGCCTTAGCCAAATGGTACGAAGCCTCGGTGAGCAGCGGTCACTCCGACCAGACATTGATGATCGCCGCAGTGCAGCAGGCTCGCGTTTTGCGCGATATTCTGTTTCAGAAATCCGTGGCAGCTTTGCAAGATCCAGAAGGCGCTGCTTGGCGGGAAGTCGTCGATGCTTCCGTGTTGTTGGCGGGGGTGATTGGTGGTTTGGGGGGAGCGCAATGCCGCACCGTGGCGGCCCATGCTGTCCATAATGGCTTAACTCATCTGCTGGCCAGTCATGATGCGTTGCATGGCGAGAAAGTGGCTTATGGCATTTTGGTGCAACTGCGCCTAGAAGAAATGCTGCAAGGCAACCAATTAGCGGCAACAGCCCGACAGCAGCTCTTAAAGTTTTATGCTGAACTTGGCTTGCCCCAAACCTTGGCTGATTTGGGCTTGAGTCAGATCTCAGTTGCAGATTTACAACATGCCGCTGAAGTGGCTTGCGCTCAAGGCTCAGATATTCACCGTTTGCCCTTCGCGGTTGTGCCTGCACAGCTGATGGCCGCAATGGTTTCGACCACGGCTCCGGTGGAAGTTAGCCGTATGACTCTGACTCAGGCAACTAGCAACGAGGTGTAAGGAATGGAACTGGATTGGATTACCCCTGCCGAACGCCTGCGGGCATTGCCTCCCTATGTCTTCGCTCGGTTAGATGAGTTAAAGGCTCGCGCTCGCGAACAGGGTTTAGACTTAATTGACTTGGGCATGGGCAACCCGGATGGCCCCACCCCGCAGCCTGTAGTAGAAGCGGCGATCGCAGCGCTACAGAACCCCGCCAATCATGGTTATCCACCGTTTGAAGGTACCGCCAGTTTCCGTCGGGCTATTACCAGTTGGTATCACCGTCGGTATGGCGTCACCCTCGACCCTGATGGCGAAGCGCTGCCATTGCTGGGATCAAAGGAAGGATTGGCGCACTTGGCGATCGCCTACATCAATCCCGGTGATTTAGTGTTGGTTCCCAGTCCTGCTTACCCAGCTCATTTCCGAGGACCATTAATTGCAGGGGGCCAGATCCACGACATTATCCTGAAACCAGAAAATGATTGGCTGATCGACTTAGCGGACATTCCCGATGACGTAGCGAAGCGAGCCAAGATTCTGTACTTCAACTATCCTAGCAACCCCACGGCTGCCACCGCACCCCGCGAATTTTTTGAAGACATTGTGGCCTTTGCCCGCAAGCATGAAATCTTGCTGATTCATGATCTTTGCTATGCCGAACTGGCCTTTGATGGCTATCAACCGACCAGCTTGCTAGAGATTCCGGGCGCGAAGGACATTGGCGTAGAGTTCCACACCATGTCCAAAACCTACAACATGGCAGGTTGGCGCGTCGGTTTTGTGGTGGGGAATCGCCACATTATTCAAGGACTGCGAACGCTAAAAACCAACTTGGATTACGGCATTTTTGCAGCCTTACAATCTGCGGCGGAAACAGCCTTGCAACTGCCTGATGTTTACCTGCATGAAGTCCAAGCTCGCTATCGCACTCGTCGCGATTTCCTGATTCAAGGACTAGAAGAGTTGGGTTGGAGCATTCCTAAAACTCGCGCCACCATGTATCTTTGGGTGCCTTGCCCCCCCGGTCAGACTTCTACCGATTTTGCTTTGTCTGTACTCCAGCAAACTGGTGTAGTGGTAACTCCTGGTAATGCCTTTGGCGCTGGGGGTGAGGGCTATGTTCGGATTAGCTTGATTGCGAACTGCGATCGCCTGGGTGAAGCTTTGCAACGCTTGAAGCAAGCGAATATTCGTTACCAAGCTGAAGCGGTAGGATCTCACTCTGAATAGCCAGATTTAAAAACGTCAGTGGGTCCAGTTAACAGTCACTAGACCCACGAGAATCAAGGTAATTCAGTTGACTTAAACGAACCAAAGCTAAATCAAACTAGGGTGGACTGAGCCGCAACTAAACTCTTGAACTGACGCATTTATAATGCCTATTCAGACAATGATCTGAGCTACTCGTCTCAGTTCTAAACCAACATGAAGAGAACCGAAAACTGAACGAAGCGCTCTTTTTATCTATAAATGCTTGAGTTCTCCAGGATTGCGGGGGAATTAGAGTAGGAGGCACAGGCTCTAATTCAAAGGTTGATAAACGTTGTTCTTGGAACGTTCTGCTTATTTGTGCCTAAATTTAGGCTAGCACTCCCCTAGCAAGCGGTACTAACCTGTTTATCAAAGTTTAAACAGGTTGATGAGTCGAAAAACAATCGTAATTGTTGATAACAAACAACTTATAACAGCTAACCAGCACGCCCAAAAGCCACAGTTATGAGTTTGGGAGATGCCTCACAACTATGGCTAATTTCAGGGCAGAGCTTAAGAGCTGAAATCGATTTAACTCAACCGCTAAATGCTGGCTTTGCTAACTTAAGGGTTGGTCGTACCAGTCGTGCCCGTTCCAGTGGTACCCGTTCCAGTCGTATCGGTACCAGTCGTGCCCGTTCCGGTTGCATCTGTCCTTGTGGCGTTGGTATCGTCAGTGGTTGTGGTACCCGATTGATTACCAGTATTGAGGTTGTTAGTTGCAGGGGCAGTGGTACTGCCCGTTGTGTCCTGCGTATTCTGCGTGGATGTGGCATCAGTCCCAGTTTGAGGCTGAGCAGAAGTGGGTGCAGGATTGCTGGGCACAGTGATGTTGACATCCGGTGCAGGAGCGGGTGCCACGTTCACGGTGGGGGCAGGCGCTGAAGATCGCGGTGCAGGAGACTGAGGTTGAGGTACAGGAACGACTCTGTCTCGCTCGATGATCCGAGTTTCAGTTTCAGTTCTAGTAGCAGGGCTGGGCGATGGTCTAGCAGCTGGGGCCGTTGAGCGATTAGGCACAATGATCGGCGCTACAGGTGCAGGGGTTTCTTCACGCTGGTTCAAAAAGAAGAGAGTCCCAATAATTAAACCCAGCACAGAGGTAAGAATGACTCCGATCAGCAGCCCACGCG
>DATNPE010000465.1:0-9230 GCA_036703355.1 Allocoleopsis sp.
TGTAGTCTAACTACTAGTTCTCAGTATGAGTCGGGTTAGTTCTGTCACTTCAATAGCATCAGTCTTAAGGGACAGCTTCATTCCTAAAGATTCAAATTAAAAGTCTAGAAGTCCTGACTTAAGACACATCGGTAAGTGACACACAGATAGATCTACGAACTCGGTTAAGTCGATATCGTGATCCTACAAGCTCAGGGATACAGCCAGTAAGTCAGGAGGAGAGTATGAACCGTCGTGCAGCCCCAAACAATCAAGGTAAATCTCAGCGTCAAGGTTCCTCCCTAGCTTCCGTGGCTGGCACATTTCATACTAGTGATACATGCAAAACTGAGGCAGATCAAGTTGGCCCCCACCGATCGCGGGGTCAGCATTCTCATCTCACCAAAACTGTGTCTCTGGGCTCTAAGACTAAAACTGAGCTGGCCTCAACTGTCCCCGATCAGCAATTGCGACAACAAGCGATCGCAGCGGCTCAGCAAGGGCACTACGCAGTTGCCATCAATCTCCTGAGTGAAGTGCTAGAGCGCCATCCCGACAGCGCCACAGACTATAACAATCGAGGCTTGGTGTATTTCCAAAGTGGTCAGTGGGACCAAGCGATCGCGGACTACAACCAGGCGATGGCGCTAAATCCCAAATTAGCTAGCGTTTATAACAATCGCGCCAACTACTATGCGGCTCAGGGCCAGTTAGCTGAAGCGATCGCTGACTATGGCGTAGCGATTGACCTGAATCCGGGTAACACTCGCGCCTGGATCAACCAAGGCATTACCTTTCGCCAGCTAGAAATGTATGAACAGGCCATCGGTAACTTTGAGTTGGCACTACATTTTGGGCAACTAGAAGGTCACATTTACGCCGAGCGTGGGCGCACCTTTCATGTCATGGGAGATTGGAACTGCGCGATCGCCGATTACCAAAAAGCACTACAAGTTTTGCTCTTTACCCATACCGAATCAGCCCAGCGGCTTCGTCAGCAAGTTGCCACTTGGCTCAATGAGCTGCTCAGCCCCTTAAGCGCTTAACTCGGTGGGTCTAGAGTGATTAGCAACTCACCATGCATCTAAGGTCTTAAGGTCTGCTGTAGTCAGCCCGTAGTAGTCTTGCCGTCAGCTATTACGGAGTTGCTTCATTGGCATCGGCTAGATCAGCCACATCTGTCCACACAACTTGCAACTGCTTTGGATCAACCCGATTACTCTGCTCTTGCATGATCGTCTTAGTCTGCTGCGGGTCAAAGTGATGACTAAAGTTATCGCGCAGACGATTGACTCGCCCCTCCGTGACATTGACTTCAGCACGAATTTCTTGCAACTTTTCTTGCTGCGATAACTGGTAAGGCAAGATCCGCATCAACGTAGAAGCAGCAGCGACGGACAGGGTAATATTGACCGCTAACTTAAATGTTGTTTCAACCACAAGGCCAGCGGGAAACTTGGTGGATGCTTTGCTCGCTTTGGGTTGCCGTCGTTGGGGTGGCGGAGCGAGCCGCAAATGGGTGCTGGTTCGAAGCGGGGGGCTTGAGGGTTGAATCGCGTTCATAGGAAGTGGAGTGGTGGGGACCCTTGAATGTGACGCGCCTTTGCTGCCCAGGTCAATGGCAGGTTCAAATTCACCAATGCCATAGTATCCCAAAGCTCGAATTGGAGCCTATCCCAGCAGCAAAGCCTAGTTGCTATCAGACAATCTACACTAAATTTTTCAGATTGCCCGGAGGTTTTGACCCCGCCCCCAAGATAGACTCCGATTCGCTCAATTTAAGAGCTTACTTATACAGTTCAGTTGCTAGACGGAAAGCCATAATCCCTGGGATCAGCGCTACGACTAGAGCAATATAGACTTGGGTATCTGATAAAGACATGTTTGAAAACTCCTGATTGAGGGGTTGCTAGTTCACCAATTTCGGCCAAATTCTTAGCTTCTGGAACAACTTTTTACATGATGTAACAAAAATCTGGCCGTTCCTGGGCGATCGCGGCTACATCCTTCTGAGTTTAAGGTCGCTATACTGAAGCTATTTCAAAGGTGAAATCTACTTGCGAAACTCTCACAAGTAGAATCTTGAATTCAAACTTTACTAAAATATACACTTTTTAAAATTGGTAGCTGTTTCGTTGGAAAGCCAAAGATCTGTTAGAACTCACTTCGATCGCCAGCTTAAACGCTTGCAGCGCGATGTCCTACGGATGGGAGCCTTGGTAGAGCAATCCTGCCGTCTCGCCCGTCAAGCCTTGTTTGAGCGAGATTTAGAAGCAGCCGAACGTATCAGCCAGCAAGATAAGCAAATCGATCAGCTCTATCGCCAAATCGAACTCGATTGTGTCAGCATGATGGCTTTGCAAGCGCCAGTGACACAAGATTTACGGTTGATTAGTGCCTTAATGCAACTGGTGCGGGATCTGGAGCGAATTGGCGATTATGCGGAAGACTTAGGCGAAATTGCAGTCAAACTCTTTCCCTACCCAGTTCATCCCTGCATGGAGCGAGTACAACTCATGCTCGATCGCTGTCAAGCCATGTTAGCGCTAAGCTTAGCAGCTTTGTCTGACCTGGATGCCGAGTCAGGTTTAGATGTACATGCCAAAGATGATGCCGTTGATTCAGACTACCAAGCGCTCTATGAACTGCTGGCTCATCAAACGGATATTCGAGGAGTAGTGGAGCCAACGGTTTTGCTTGTGTTGGTGATTCGCCATTTAGAACGGATGGCAGATCATGCGAGCAATATTGGCAAGCGGGTTGCTTATATCGTTACAGGACAGCGCTATTGAGTGAGTTAGCACGAGTAAAGCTCTGCTTTCATGGGCGCAAAAACAGGCGATCGCTGATTCCTAAGACGTAATTCCGATGAGAGATTTGATGAATAGCGTTTGACAGGTTTACATTCAGTGCGAAAGTATTAAATAGAGTGTGTACAGTGCGAAGGTAGAGAAAATTCAAGCACTGAAACACTGTCAACCCAAATCTAGCGTTCGTTGCTTCTGCCTCCTAAAACGTCTGCTGTCCTAAGCTGACCCTTTCATCTAGTGGGTAGCTCTAGAAACGTAAACTCTAGAGCACCCAGGATGAAAACGAGATGGCATCTCCCAGACATTGTCTGCAAGCACGTTCGCACTGTTGCGACTGCGACGTCTAGTGCAGGATCGAGGTTCATCAGCTGGGATGCTCTAGTGACTCGCCATTGATTTTGAAGGATGACTGGAACTGGTCAAGGCCACTCCAAACATCCCCTAAACAATCAAAGTTATGGTGGCTGAGGACTAGAAGGTAGTGAATGCAAGGAGATGAGTAACTGGGCACACCGATGCTGCAAGACATGGGTTGGCGGGCGATGTAGCCTGGAGTGCTTGGATAAATGCGAAGCATTGCGTTTATGCAGGTCCACAACAAGCTATATCACTAGAGGTCTATCCCAAAACTCGACTGAGTTTTCGGAATTTTAAGCTCCTTGGGGTTTGAAGGATAGCTTCTAGGGACGTCGGGGATAACGCAGGCTAAGCGATGCCTGGGTCGTCACAGCAAGGGTGAAAGAACCGAATCAACAGAAATTTAAGGACCTATCGCTACATGGAATTTTCGATCGCTGCACTGTTGGCCAATTTCACAGATGACAAATTAATCGCCCCTAAGGTCTTGGAAAAGAAGCTGAACTGCCAAGACGATGCGAGTTTGCGTAAGCTCCAAATTGCGCTGGACGCTCTCGAAAAAGTTGGCATTTTGGTCAAGGAACGGGGCAAGTATCGCCGAGTTTGGGAAGAAGGCGTGGTGGAAGGGAAACTGCGCTGCTCCAGTAAAGGGTTTTGCTTCGCGATTCAAGACGAAGAAGGCGCTGAGGATATCTACATTCGGGAAAGCCAGCTCAGCAATGCCTGGAATGGCGATCGCGTCTTGGTGCGAGTCACGAAAGAAGGCAGCCGTCGCCGTAGCCCCGAAGGAGAAGTGCGGCTGATTTTGGAGCGGGCCAACAGTTCGGTACTGGCACGGGTGAAGCAATCGGAAAGAGGCTTTCAAGCAGTACCACTCGACGATCGCTTGCTGTTTGAGTTGCAACTCAAGACCAATGGCACTGATCTAGAAGCCGCAGTCGATCATTTGGTGCATGTGGAAGTGCAGCGCTATCCTTTGGGCCAGCAACCTCCTTTAGGGAAAGTGACACAGGTTTTGGGCAGTGATGCTCAATCCGCTGCCGATACCGATATTGTCAGTTGCAAGTATGATCTGCGCCGGGAGTTTCCCCCCGCTGTCCTCAAGGCCGCAGAAGCCCTGCCCAAAAAACTCAAAGCTGCTGACTTAAAGCGTCGGCTCGATTTGCGCGATCGCCTCACCTTGGCCCTCAAAGCCGACAGCACGCAGCAACCTGTCGATGGCTGTGATGATGCTGTCACCCTGGAAAAAATTGACGAGGGTCAATGGCGCTTAGGGGTGCACATCGCCGATGTGTCTCACTACATCCAGCCTGGTTCACCCTTAGATATCGAAGCTCAAAAGCGCGGCATTTCTGTCTATTTAGGCGAGCTAGTGTTGCCGATGCTGCCCGATGCAGTCGCGCAACTGTGCTGCTTAGTGCCAGGTCAAGATCGGCTTGCCATCTCCTTGCTGTTTACCGTCAATGCGGAAGGTCAGGTGGTTGAGTATGAGCTGCAACCTACTGTGATTCAAGTCGATCATCAGCTCAGCTACCAACAAGTGCAAACCATTCTAGAGCGGCAACAACCACGCTCTGAGGCGCTAGATGGCCAAACCGCAGCTTTTGTGGAATCCCTGCCTGATGGCGTCAGAGAGATGGTGGATCAACTGGCCGTGGTCAGCCAAGCGCTGAAAGCGCAACGTCGTCAACGGGGAGCCTTTGAACTCAACCTGCCCCAAACTCGTTTCCACTATGACGATGAGGGCGCTTTGGGAGCGGTCGTGGTTTCTTCCGACCTCTCGGCGCGGGCAATGGTGGTCGAGTTTATGTTGCTAGCCAACCAAGTGGTAGCGGCGCATTTGCAAGCACTGGGCGTGCCTGGAATTTACCGCGTGCATCCCACACCCAATGTTGGCGAAGTCCAAGAGCTGATGAAGTTGGTCAGCAACATGGGCATTAACCTGCGCCTGGAACAAGAAGATACGATTCAACCCCAGGACTTCCAAAACTTTACACAGCAGTTTGCGGAGTCACGAGCCGAGAAGGTGCTCACGTACTTGCTACTGTCTACCCTGAAGCCTGCGGTTTACACGACTCATCCCAGACCCCATTTTGGCTTGGCCCTAGAGCAAGGGTATACCCACTTCACGTCACCCATGCGCCGCTATCCTGACCTACTGGTGCATCGCATTCTCCAGGCGGTGTTTGAGCAAGGCCGCGATCGCCGTTCCACCCGGGCTAAGGATAGCGTCAACCTGCGAGATGGTTCTTGCTACGGCAAAATCAACTGGAATGTGCTGCCACCCGAAGTTCACCAAGACCTGGAAACCCACATCGCCACCATCGTCAACAACTTGAGCGAGCGGGAAAAAGTAGCTCAAGAAGCGGAAGACGACCTGGAAGGCTTGAAGAAAGCTGGGTTCATGAAGGAACACACCGGAGAAATCTTCCAAGGGCTAATTACCGGGGTGCAATCCTACGGCTTCTTTGTCGAAATTGAAGACTTGCTGGTGGAAGGGTTGGTGCATGTCAGCTCCCTCAAAGATGACTGGTACGAATACCGCTCACGGCAGCAGAAGCTCGTGGGTCGGAAGAACCGCAAGCAATACCGCCTGGGCGATCGCGTCGAAGTCCAAGTCAAGAGTGTCGATTACTATCGCCAGCAGATTGACCTGATTGCTGTGGGGGGTGGTAGTGAAGCCTCTGAGGATGACTCGGATGAACCTGGAACCGCCACCACTGATCTGGGTTACGATGCCGACTCTAGTTCCCGTCACGCAGAAGAGTAATCTTGAGCGGCAAAACCTGTGTCTAGTTCTTTTACCTCAGTGTCACCTCGGCCTCTGATTCTCGGCGTATCAGGGGCATCGGGCCTCATTTATGCGGTGCGGGCGCTCAAATTTCTCCTGGAAGCAGACTACGCCATTGAACTAGTTGCTTCTAAAGCCACCTACATGGTTTGGCAAGCCGAGCAAAACATCAAAATGCCGCCGGAACCTGTGCAGCAAGAACAATTCTGGCGGCAACAAGCGGGGGTTTTGACAGGTGGTAAGCTCACTTGTCATCCTTGGGGGGATGTTAGTGCCAACATTGCCAGTGGTTCCTTTCGAACTTTGGGCATGTTGGTCATGCCTTGTAGTATGAGTACCGTTGCCAAGCTAGCAGGCGGATTAAGCTCGGATTTGCTAGAGCGTGCGGCTGATGTGCAGCTGAAAGAAGGCCGCAAATTAGTAGTGGTGCCGCGCGAAACCCCCCTGAGCTTAATTCACCTCCGGAACTTGACCACGCTGGCTGAGGCAGGCGCTAGGATTGTGCCAGCCATTCCCGCCTGGTATCACAACCCCCAAACTATCGAGGACTTGGTGGATTTTGTCGTGGCTCGCGCCTTAGATCAGTTTGAGCTAGATTGTGTACCGCTGCGGCGCTGGGAGGGACACTAATGCCAGTCTGATTAGCGGTCGGCAGAGGCTAGGGTGTAGGGTATAGGGTGTAGGCCAAGTGTGCCACGTTGCCAATTTAGAGCTGAGTGCTGAGTCACATGCCTGTCATTCGCCTTTTGCTACTGCTGTTAATTTTGGTGGGGCTAGCTGCGTTTACCCTACAAAATTGGGCCGTCCAACTACCGCTGGTGTTTCTCGGCCAGCCAACGTTGGTGTTGCCTCTTTCAGTCTGGGTTTTAGGGGCGATCGCGGCTGGAGCACTCACCACACTGCTGTTTACAGGTCTGTTTCAGCTCTCCAATACCCTAGCGGCCAAAAGAATTCGCTCACGGGTGGCGAGTGCCTCGCGACTGGAAACCGAAGCGGCTGCCTCTCGCTCTAGTTGGGAGGAGTCTGGATGGGGTAGCAGTACCAATCGCTCCACCAGTAGCCAGGATGAATACAGCAGCTCTGGGAGCGATCGCTATAGCGATGAATCCGACTTTGGCGAAGAATCAGACCCTGTAGATCGGAGCTATAACACTGGCGATGATTCCGGTTATGAGCGCGATCGCACCAACTACGAAGTGCCGCAAGAACCCACCTCCACTTATCGTTCTGGTTCCTCTTACTCCTACAGCTACAAAGACCCCAATAGCTCTGGAATCGGTCGCTCGGAATCAGTTTACGATGCCGATTACCGCGTGATTATTCCGCCACCTCAACCGTTAGACGAGCCAGAAGACGACTACGGCTTTGAAGAAGATGACGATTTTGAGGACGAAACGCCGCGTGATGCCGATCGCCAAGACTGGAGCGATCGCCGCGATTGGCAAGACCGCGAAGATCGCCAGGATCGTCCAAGTTCCCAAAACGATGACTGGGGCGACCAAAGTTGGCGGGATAAAGGCTGGGGCGATCGCTCTAAGTCCGATTGGTAGCCGCTACCGTTGCCAGTTAATTGGTATATCAGGTTGCGATCGCCAAGGGGGAGAGGAGCGCGTTTGGGTCTCCTCATCCAAAACCTTAACCACCATGTTGTAAATGTCTTCCGCTTGCTGGAGCGAGTTGCCAATACTGGTTACGCCCAATTTGCCAAATTCTGATAGAGCACCCATGAGGTGGAAGACCGTGCCAGTCTCCGTGCTGCTGTCGAAGTGCAACTGATGGTGGGCGATGATGTCCATTAAGTCGTTGGGCAGCAACCCCCGATAGCGATCCTTTTGTAGGTTATCCGTAGCAATGTAGTACTTCGGTCGGCCCTGCTGACTGTAGAACAAGCCACTGGAAAGCTCATAACGGCCATTGGTCAAGAACTTCAAGGTCATGAAAGGATGCGTCGTGCCACCCTTGCGTAAGTTAATCTCGATCGCTTGTAACTCCCATTGAGTTTGCTCAGTACGCGAGTCGTGGTGTGGAATTGCCAGAAAATCAACCCCAAAGCGCTCTAAAACGCCTTTTTCGGCTAGATTTCTGCCCACCTGTCGTCCTAGCTCTTGCAGTTGCAAGCGGTAAGCTTCATCCGCTGGAAAGCGACAACCGAGATAAATCTGACCATCAGGCCCACCGAGAATCTGGTCATGGGTCGAGAGAATTTCTACTTCTCCTGTGGGGGTAATACGGCCTTGCACACTAGGCGATCGCTTGTGTTCTCCTTCAATAAAGGCTTCCGCGATCGCTCCTAGTTCTGGAATGCGGCTACTAAAGTTACTCCAGGTCTCAGATTTGGCTTGGAAGCTCATCATTTCAAAGCGTTCCGCGATCGCCTTCACTCGCTCTGCATGACTCGCTTTTTCGGGCGCTAAGTGCAAAATCGGTCTGAGGTCTAGCAGCGCATTGCCCTCACCAGAAAAGCCTTCATTCAGCTTCACTACCACCCGGTGCAAGTGCGGTTGGCGTTCCCACAACTCCGCGGCCACTTCAGCCAGTTCATCCACGCTTTGCACCAACTCGCTGCCATCGGGGCAAGGCACTCCCGCCTCGACAAAGATCTGCCGACTGCCGCTCTTCGTACCCCAATAGAGCGAATCTGGATCAAGGGCATACAGTGGCACATTGAGCTGACAAGACAAATCCCGCTCCAAAGAACTGGAGTTGTAGCAAATCATGAAGGCTTTTTCTGGCCGCAATGCCTGCCGAATCCGCTCCATCAACCGTGGACGCTCCAGAATCTTTTGCGTCAGTGAGGTGGGAGCGGAGTCATAGGTGGAAAACAGCAGCAGGCGATCGCGAGCATGGGAAAAAGGAATCCCAGGCAGCAGTTGCAAATAATAGTCAATGATGCTGGGATGCAGTGGCTGCGACGTCACATAGATCAGGCGAGTTTTAGGGTTCCGCAGCCGAATCAATGAGAACAGTAGCCGCTCTTCGTAGTGGTGTGCCCCTTGAATCTTCAGCAGTTCTCGCTGATCCAGGCTCAGGGAAGGAATCACCAGAATATCCGCATCGCTCGGCTCAAAGGATTCCATTGCCTGCCAGCGATCAGACAACAGAGTCTGTAACTGCCGAAACTGCTCTGCCTGCTCGGAGGAAGAAAAATCAAGAGTTTGCATGAGCTTCTAAGGCCTGCCCTGCCTCAGTGATGCCTACACCTGCGATTCTAGCTGGATCTTGGCAAATAGCACCTCTATCAATCGACTAGCGCAGGTGATGAAACCTTAAAATCGATAGCTCAGCACGCGCAC
>DATNPE010000466.1:0-2701 GCA_036703355.1 Allocoleopsis sp.
CCCAAGTCTGCCACCGCTGCTCAGTACGCTGTCGATAGCATTCGCCTGAGCAAAGTGGAGCAAGCCACCGTCAAAAACCTGCACCTAGAGCGGAGCGGTCGCAATCCCCTCGTACTCAACAAAACTCAGGATGTCACGGTGGAATACGTCGCCGTGGATGGTAGCTTGAATCGTGGAGAGATTGTGATGCAAGACGCAGTCAACACCCAAACCAAAGGCGTGAGTCTGCCAACCTCGTTATCCTAAGAGAAATCTTGACAGTAAGTTGCAGTCCTTGTAGATCTCTCCCCAAACCCCTCTCCGACGCGGCGAGGGGCTTTGAATCTGGCTCCCCTTCCCTGGCAGGGAAAAGGCTGGGGGTTAGGTCTCCCGGTCACTCTAACGATAATTCGTAAACTGCAAAGCCACGGGCAGGTCTTCTTGTTTCAGCCGTTGAATCACCGCTTGCAAATCATCCTTATCCTTGGCAGACACCCGCACCGCATCTCCTTGAATCGATGCCTGCACCTTCTTAAACTCATCGCGAATCAGCTTAGAAATTTGCTTGGCGATCTCTTGGCTAATTCCCTTTTTTAGTTTGATTTCTTGCCGCACGCGGTTACCGCTGGCTGACTCCACCTTGCCATAATCAAAAATCTTTAGGGACAGATTCCGCTTCGCAGATTTGGTCTGGAGCAAAGTATGGACTGCATTGAGCGTAAACTCGCTATCGGTATTGATGGTGATTACCTCATCACCCAGCTCTACCGTGGTTTTGGTGTCTTTCAGGTCGTAGCGGCTTTTGATTTCCCGAACTGTTTGATCGACCGCATTCACTAGCTCCTGGCGATCGAAGTCACTCACAACGTCGAATGAATAAGTAGAAGCCATAGATCCAACAAAATGCTAAACGTTTAGATTCCAGCGTACGACCCAATGCTTTGCTAATCTCGCCATCCTAGCAAAGGCCACAACTTTTCAGACAACCACGCTATGAGAGCTAGAGGCCCACTTAACTGACAGAAACCAGGCTCAGGCCCATCAGCGTGGCAATACAAAGCGTGCCAATGCCGAACATCAGCGATCGCGCCACTGGAATATTCAGGATATAGAACAACGAAAATAGCAACCGAGCCACCAAATAGGCGATCGCGGCTCCCGCTGCTAGCATCGAATCTTGTTGCGTTACATAGGCCATCAAGGCGGCGGCGGCAAACAACATAAAAGACTCGAAGGAGTTTTGGTGCGCCCATGTCGCTCGCTGAGCGTAAGGCGGCAATTTGTCAAAAAGAGCCCGGGGCGATCGCATATCGTACCCTGCCTGTAGCCGACCGTAAGCGACCACTAGAAAGGGAACATAAACCGAAAAAGCTGCTGCCGCAATGCAATAGAGCAACAGAGCCGAAACTGACAATGGCAGAGACATTGTTTCCTGAGTCAAATCCTGAGTTACAGCAAAACTGCCTTAGTCAAAATAAAACAGCGTAATAATTCGCCGCTGTTCTTCGGCATCCTGACAAGTCTTGAGCAGTGTCTGACTGTCGTGGAAAGCAAAGCAAATGAGCTGCTGGCAGCGAGACACAATCTCTAAGTTGCACAGCGCGCTCGCTTCCCCCAAAGTCAAATTGTCATTCTCTGGGCTCTCCACCAGGTGCATGACTTGGGCCAGTTGCTCCCGGGATTCGCGAGGTTGGCGCTCTAAACTTTGAGGCAGAATCACCGTTAGCAAATTGGGGTCAGCTCGCATGGCACCCCGAATTGCCGCAGAGTTGGTTCCGGTGGCCCCGGAGGTAATGAGACGATTACCGGACAACACCAAGGCATAACTCATCATCTCGATTAGATGCTGATGAGTAATTGGAACGTGACGTGACCCCAGCAAGGCGATGCGTTTAGACCCTGTTTGCTGAATGGTCGCCAGCTCTTGTAGAAAATCGTCTACTTTAGGCAGATCTATCGATTGACTCAAAGCCAGTCTCAGGCTGAACAACCTCGCTATTCTACCAGACAGAACCCAGATTTAAATACCTACGTAATTAAGTCGTACATAACTCAACTCAATAGCTGGATAGCTTCCTCACACCAAGTCAGCCAATCCGTCTCATAGCCAATCCCTTTACGGAGGGTTAAGTAGCGAAATTGCTCTGTCACAGGCAACTGGACAGGATTGAGAAAATGCTGTTGCTCAATATTCCGATAGACAGCCAACTGCTTCGCATGTAGCGCTCGGTGCCGCTCTAGTTCTTGCACCATCACCTCACGGGGAATCAAGGTGCCTGCAAACATTTTGACTAACAAAGCTTCTTTAGTAGCGCTGCGATCGGAGGGCTGCTGCATCCAAAGGATCAATTGCTGCTGACCGATTTCTGTGACGTGGTACAGCTTTTTATCGGGTCGGCCAGTCTGAGCGATCGCTTCTGCCTCAACCCACTGCTGACCCTCCAGCTTGGCCAACTCTCGATAAATCTGTTGGTGACTGGCTTGCCAGAAAAAACCAACGGAGCCATCAAATCGCTTGGCTAGGTCGTAGCCGCTTTGGGGACTGTCGGTTAAGAGCACCAAAATTGCATGAGCCAAGGACATAGTTTCTTGTTATTGACATATGCAAATTATTGCATATAGACTAATTTTGTATTCAACTTGTTGCATATAAACTTAGCAACTCCAAGAATCCCTTACCCTTAAAGCCCGCACCCCCAATCTCAGTCCCCTCACCTCAGGA
>DATNPE010000467.1:0-6956 GCA_036703355.1 Allocoleopsis sp.
CAACTGTACTTTTCCTCCAGATAATCCACATAGGACTCTGTAGGTTCTTCTGTGCCTAACTGAACGACTCCAATTAGGCTTTGAGTCCAGGGATCAAGCTCAGCCAAAGAATCCACGTTTGTCTTTAGTGGACTCAGTATCAGTGTTTCCTGTTGAATTGAACTTAACAACGACTGTACTAAACGCCAGCGATCGCCGATCGGTAACCGTAATGCCTGATTTTGTATTTCTTGTAATGTCATAAGTTCTTTCCCAGCAACTCTACGATCTATTGTAAATTGCTGCTACTCCTGCCGCCTGAAAGCACTGCTGGTTCATGTTCTAACCTTGGCTTTGCAGAGCTTGCAACTTGGCTCGAATGGTTTCGATGCGTTTGCGGTTGACGCCTAAATCGGATTGGCCCAGGCGAGAAGCCGATCGCACGTGAATCACGTGCTCCGCTTCATCAAGGTAAAACTCCCCATCATCCACAAACCCCATTAGCGCACTTTTGAATTCGGCGTAGAGATAGTTGGGTGCTTCGGTGACGATGGTGGTGCGCTCCAGGTTGTAGAGCACCGTCTTGAGGTCCGCGATCGCCTGGGTGCCGCCAGAGGTGTAAGTCAAAGGCGCGATCTGACACAAAGGATTGGTACTCTGGCTATTGACGCAATTGGGTGTATTGGGACAGGGGGCTAATTTACCATTCTGGACTCCCAGATTGGTGGGACGTTTACCAGCAAACATGCAGTTTCCCTCCAACGATCAACCAAGACCTTTGAGCTTACCACCCGTAGGCCCTTAGCTCTGCTAAACTTCCCAACAGGTGCCTATAATTCGCCCACACTAGACCCAGATACATCAGGAGAGTTGTTATGGCTGATCCCATCACCCCCAGCATTAGCGATCGCATTTGCAAGCACATGAACGAAGACCATGCTGAGGCGATCGTGCTCTATGCCAAAGCTTATGCGGGAGCCACCAATGCCACGGCGGCTGAGATGGTTTCCATTGATCCCCAAGGGATGAACTTGATGGCCCAAATCGAGGGAACTGCTACTCCATTGCGCGTTGAGTTTGACCACGAATTGCAAGATTCGGAAGATGCTCACCAAACTTTGATTGCGATGGTAAGACAAGCGAGAGTGCAGGCACAGTAACACTCTGGTAGTGCTCTAGTTGCTCTCCCAGTTCTAGGCTGCTAGAGACTAAAATTGAAGAAATAGCTTAGTACAGATGTACGTTTATGGTTCAGTATACGCTAGCGCAAAGTCCTGAAATTATCCTGACCGTTTCTGGCAAAGATTCGGCCAAAGCCCGTGAAAAGGCGATGGATCAGCTGATGGAACTGATGGATGCAGGCAAGTTGCCAACCGATTTGGCAGAAGGATTTGGCCCTCAACAGTTTATTGAAGTGAAAGAACCAACCTCAATGGTCTCTGCTGACGAAGATGCTGTCACCCAGGCAGTCCAAGTTTTAAGCAACCTAGCCACTCTGAAGCTGAAGGTGCAGGAATTGCGTTCTGAAGCAATCAAAGTGCGAGAGCAGGTCGATATTCTCTTTACGGATGAGTCGGTGAGTGAGGAAGCGATCGCTAATCTCAAAGAAGGCTTCAAAACTCTGAAAACCTTTGCTCAAACCAACCTCCGCTACCGAGAAGCCAGATCCCAAGCAGAAGAAGCTCGGACTGTTCTCGACCAAGCTCTCCAGTCTCCTGACGCTAAAGCTCCATCGGCTACGAAGCCTGTACCAGAGACCAAGGCCGAAAAGCCAAGTGATACTAAGGCCGAAAAGTCTGGCAAGTAGTTCACTTGGGCTTTGTTTGCAAGCGATTGAATACTCTGTATTTACCCCCTAAAGCCCTCAATTTATAGCCCTAACAGGCATTTCAGAAAGGGGGACTTTGAGTAGGTTCCCCCCAAACTTGGGGGGCTAGGGGGGCCCAATTAAATCGTGCCTTGGGCTTTTGCTGCTGCGGGGAGCTGCCACCAAGCTAACTGTGGATACTCATGGTGCTCCTCATGATAGCCAAAGTGATAGCAGGTGAGGAAAGACCAAATGACTGGAAGGGGGTTGCTTTGAGCGCGATGGTGATTCTTGTAACCTCCTTCTGGCTCTCGATGCGGTAGATAGGTGCCGAAGAAAAACAACTGCACCGAGCTGGCGATCGCCGGAATGACCCAAAACAGCGTCATATTTTCAGCTGGCAAAAACAGCGTTAGACGAATTGTGTGAAAGATGGCAATTAGGCCGATCAGCCTCAGCCAGCTCCAGTGAGATTTCATGAACTGGAAATACCAAATCAAAAAGTTTTGATGCTTGCCATTGTGGGAGTCTGGGTCTAACTCACTCACTGGATGCCGATGGTGTAGCCAATGTTTTTGTTTTAATTGCTCAAACGAAAACAGGGCGTACAAAAAGAGAGCGATCGCCCCAACTGCATCATTGATTTTCGAGTTTTTGGGATAGACCGCTCCATGCATCGCATCATGGGCGGTGATAAACAGCCCGGTATAGAGAAACATCTGCCAAATCATCAACGGTAACTTCCACCATAGGGGCCAGTGGGAGATGTCTATGCTAAATAGGTAAGCTAAGCTAGCGGCCCAAAGACTGATGATGCCAATTGCGATGATCAGGCTCCAGTAGGTGGCTCCAGAATGGTTGGCAATAGTTAGCTCGTCTGTTGATTTGGTATGGGATGTAGGTAGAGACTCAGAGGAAATCAAATCTTCAGCTCCAGGTAACTATTGACTTTAGAGAGACAAACAAAAAGCCAAGCAGGCGGTGCTCAGCTTCTAGGTGAACAATTTTTAGAAAGAATATCTACTTTAATCCTGTCTGCCCTGAAATACCAAGGCTTGGTCAATACTTTCAGGCAGAATAGAGACCAAAAGTGGCGTTGGCTGTAGAGATTTACCAACTTGCCACGCGAGAATTGCTAAAACTAGAAGGCGATCGCCAGCATGGTTATGTTTCAGGTGCCTACGCTTTGCCATCGCAAAACCTTGTGGTCGGACTGGTAGCCTTAAGGGCGAATTAAAACTACCAGTTCAACGACAAGGCCAGTTGCTTATAACTAGATTATTGACTAGCGAGCAATGTACTGGGGCAAGAAGTGCAGCACGTCGCGTAGCACACTATAGCCACTCAAATCCCATAGCAGATAGGCCAAGAAACCAATCATGGCTAGACGACCATTCCACAACTCGGATTGGGGATTCCAACCAAACAAGAAGGCGTTACGATCTTTGCCGTTATAAGCGTTAGCAACAGTGGGTAGATCAGCAGAAGGACGAGATTCCATAATTTACATTCCTCAACGAACTTGTTATGCCCCCATACTATCGAGTTGGTTCTAAGCCGCAGTCTGTCTAGGGTGCGAAACTATAGGCACTCCTTCTGGTCGATGTAAAGAAACATGAAGCTAACGCTACTCTAACTAAAGATGAGTCCAAGCCTGAACTCTATAATTCGGCAGAGGTTGGGTGCGCTAAAATGGCTCAACTCTAGGACTACAGCCTAGAAATTGCGAATGAATTGGCTCAAGATTTGCCTTGCTGCATCCGATCGCTTGAGGAAGCCATGCTAGACAACACCACCGCAGAAGCTCAACGGCTAGAAGCAGCCCGTCAAAGACAAGCGCATTGGCGTAAATGGGGACCCTATCTTAGCGATCGCCAGTGGGGAACGGTGCGGGAGGACTACAGCGCTAGTGGGGCGGCTTGGGACTACTTCACCCATGATCAAGCGCGATCGCGGGCTTACCGTTGGGGAGAGGATGGGATTGCGGGCATTGCGGACAATCATCAACGGCTCTGTTTTGCGATCGCCCTCTGGAATGGCAACGACCCCATTCTCAAGGAACGGCTGTTTGGGCTAACTGGGAAAGAAGGCAATCATGGTGAGGATGTTAAAGAATACTATTTCTACCTCGACAACACGCCGACCCATGCTTACATGAAATGTCTTTATAAATATCCCCATCAAGCATTTCCTTATGAGCAACTGGTAGCCGAAAACAGCCGCCGGGGTCGCGGGGAGCTAGAATTTGAGCTGTTGGAGACAGGTGTTTTTGATGAGGAGCGCTATTTTGATGTCTTGATCGAGTACGCCAAAGCTGCGCCAGAAGACATTTTGATTCGCATCAGTGTCAGCAATCGGGGGCCAGAAGCTCAAGCCTTACATTTACTACCAACTCTATGGTTTCGCAATACTTGGTCTTGGAGCCAAGAGCAAGCTTGTTCCTCGATTCCTGATACCAACAAACCTCTACTATCCAAGGTCGAGAGTAAAGGCAACCACAGTATCATTGCGGCTTCCCATCCTAGTTTGGGTGAGTACTGGTTGTATTGCGACTCACCGAAGGAACTGCTGTTTACTGAAAACGAGACCAATACAGAGCGGATCTTTGGTACGCCGAATGTCTTTGGTTATGTCAAAGATGGCATTAATAACTATGTGGTGCAGGGGGAGTCAACGGCGGTTAATCCTGAATCTATAGGCACCAAAGCCGCAGCCCATTATCTCTTGCAGGTGCAAGCAGGGGAGACGCAAACCATCCAGCTTAGGCTAAATCAAGTAGCCTCAACCAAGGTGGCGACTTCTCCTTTTGGTGCTGAATTTGAGCAGGCGTTTAGCGATCGCCAGCGCGAAGCCGATGAGTTTTACCAGCAGGTTTGCTGTTTCACGCGATCGCCCGATCTACAAAACATTCAACGCCAAGCCTTTGCAGGTCTGTTATGGAGTAAGCAGTTTTATTACTATGTGATAGATGAATGGCTGAGAAACCCACCCGCTCATCTCTCTGTCTCTCCGGAGCGGTTGAAAGGGAGAAATTCGGATTGGATTCATCTATTTAATGATGATATTCTTTCCATGCCTGACAAGTGGGAGTATCCTTGGTTTGCGGCTTGGGATCTGGCCTTTCATGTGATTCCCATCGCCATGATTGATCCAGAACTCGCGAAGCACCAACTCGATCGCCTGACGCGAGAATGGTATATGCATCCCAATGGTCAGCTTCCTGCCTATGAGTGGGCGTTTGGCGATGTCAATCCGCCAGTCCATGCCTGGGCAACCTGGCGCATCTACAAAATTGAGCAGAAACTCTATGGTCGCGCTGACAGTGCTTTTTTAGAGCGGGTTTTTCAAAAGCTGTTGCTCAACTTTACTTGGTGGGTGAACCGCAAGGATGTCGCGGGCAACAATGTTTTTCAAGGCGGCTTTCTGGGTCTGGACAACATTGGCGTGTTCGATCGCAGCTCTGAATTGCCGACGGGGGGCCGCATTGACCAATCGGATGGCACCAGTTGGATGGGCATGTATAGTCTGCATATGCTCGCGATCGCCTTGGAGCTAGCAAAATTCAATTCTGCCTACGAAGATATTGCCAGCAAGTTCTTTGAACACTTCCTCTACATTGCTGATGCCATGAACCGCATGGGCCGAGAGGAAGCTTCCCTGTGGGATGAAGCAGATGGTTTCTATTATGATGTGCTGCATTTCCCAGATGGACATCAAGTGCGCC
This sequence comes from Allocoleopsis sp., assembly GCA_036703355.1. Lineage (GTDB taxonomy): Bacteria > Cyanobacteriota > Cyanobacteriia > FACHB-46 > FACHB-46 > Trichocoleus. The sequence goes on from DATNPE010000467.1 coordinate 5,511, forward strand.
TCAAAGTTCGTTCTATTGTGGGTTTGATTCCGCTGTTTGCGGTGGAACCGATCGAAGCAGAGCTGCTAGAGCAGTTTCCTGGCTTTTGGAAGCGGACAGAGTGGTTTATTCGCAATCGTCCTGATTTAACTCAGAACATTGCTTGTATGAAACGCCAGGGAGTGGGCGATCGCAGGCTCTTAGCAATCGTCTATCGGGATAAACTGCGGCGGATTCTAGAAAAAATGCTAGACGAAAAGGAGTTCCTCAGTCCCTATGGCATTCGTGCCCTCTCCCGTTATCACGCTGAGCATCCTTACATTTTTGAGGCCAACGGTCAGCAACATCGGGTCGATTATGAGCCAGCCGAGTCTAGCAGCGACTTGTTTGGAGGCAACTCCAATTGGCGCGGTCCGATCTGGTTCCCCATCAACTTCTTGCTGATCGAAGCCCTACAGAAATTTCACCACTATTTGGGAGATGACTTCAAAGTGGAATGTCCCACAGGTTCGGGACAGTGGATGAACTTGTGGGAAGTCGCTCGCGAGATCTCGCAACGCCTCATGGGAATTTTCACCCAAGATGCCTCCGGTCGTCGCCCGGTTTATGGAGACACAGAGAAATTCCAAACCCATCCCCATTGGCAAGATCTAATTTTGTTCTACGAATACTTCCACGGTGACAATGGCGCGGGCATCGGAGCGAGTCACCAAACGGGCTGGACTGCTTTGATCGCTAAATTAATTCAGCAAGTTCAAGAATACGGAGATTAGCAGCGGTTCAAGCTCCTCAGAACTCGGCTCGACACTCAGGCTTGAGCAATAGGCCCCACTGGTAGTTGTAGGGATGCACTTTAGCCGTAGGTTGCTCGGCTTGCGAGAGCGGTCTGGCTTCATTGGCCCACTGAAAAATGCTGCCTTCCAGGTCATACACCTGGGTAAACCCTGCCTGCAATAATAGATCCGCTACTCTAGCACTACGATAGCCAATCGAGCAGTAGACAACTAAAGGTGTATCCTGAGCGATCGCGGCGAAAGCCGCCAAGTCGGGCGCGATTGGGTCAATTTGCTGGGCCGTTGCTAAGTGGCTGACCGCATACTCGGCTTGAGTTCGAGCATCTAATAAGAGTGGTTGCGGTTGAGCAGGATTGCTGAGCCATTGGGCGAGTTCTGCGGTCGTGACCCACCGGACTTGAGGAAACTGCATTGCGATCCAGCGCTTGAGGAGCTTGAAGATCGGCGATCGCCACCCCATAATATCCCTCACCTCCACATCATCTCTGCTGCTCAATTTTACTGAGAGGACTAGGAACGGTTAGTTCGCCTTAAAGGGAACGGTTTACCTGACCCAGGCGATCCTGCTCTTGCCGTACCCTGAAGAGTTCCGGTATTGAGGCCGTATCTCTGTGACCATCACCACTCCTCAGCGTGACACAGCCAACCGTTTGCTTAATGTTCAAACCATTTA
>DATNPE010000468.1:0-4619 GCA_036703355.1 Allocoleopsis sp.
GCACCGTCGCCAACTAGTTCTGTCACCGTCGAGAGTGGTGGAGCGGAAGTTGCAAGCCGAGATTCGGGCAGGTCGCTTGGCTGTGGAAACCTACTTACTCGCTGACCACTGCGATGGCCCAGGCACCACGCAACTAATTCACAATTTGCGGCCCCAGCATGTGGTGTTTGTGCATAGTTCTCCCACCTATCTGTCAGATTTGACTAGCCTGGATGAGTTGCACAACCGCTATCATCTGCATTCCCCAGCGGCAGGAATGCTGGTCGAGCTGCCTGTGGGCGAAACTTTCTTGCAACCTGCGGCCCCAGAAACCAGCTATGAAGGGGAACTGACAGAACTGGGCACTGTGGTGACAATTACCTTACCTGATGCGATTACAGCCGATGCTCGTTGGCACAATTTTGCTGATACGGGGCTGATTGAAGCGCGTTGGCAAGGCGAAGAATTGGTGTTGCGTGGCTTACCGCAATGGGAGCTGCTGAGCCAAGGGAGCGATCGCCCGACTCCCATCGCCCTAAACTGTTGCGGTAACTGTCAGCACTACCGAGGTCAGCGCTGCTGGAACCAAACTTCACCGCTGTTTGGCTTCAAAGTCACTCCAGAAGGCTATTGCCCTGTCTTTGAACCGATTCAAGCGGAGCCACCCAGTACTCCCCCACCCTTCAGCAATATTCGGTCTCAGGACTTAGAGGAACCCAAGCTTGACGACGATCCAAACCTCAACTAACTTTCCCACAAGTTAAAAAAGGCAGACAACTGATTGCCTGCCTTTCTAGTTGAGGAAAAGGAGTGGATTTGAGTCTTAGTCTGGATTCGACTCAGGGTGATTGCGAATTTGTTCGGCTTCTGGGCAGTCATCGGAGACGAGAGGCTCTACATCGCCTCTGGGGACTGTGGCTAGCTTTTGGGTAACTGCGCCAATGCTTTCTAACCGCACCATCTCTTCCCAGGAACAAATTTCATCATCTTCTTCGGTTTCGTAACGCAGCGTCACTAGATCGCCTTCGATATCAAGGATACGGGCGCGTTCGATCCAGCGTTGCTGGTCCCGCAAGAAAATCCAGACTTCGCGACCATCTGAACAGAGCTGATAGATCTTGCGGTGTAGCATGTTTAGTTTCTCCTGAGCACCTAACTCTTCTAATGCTTAATCAATTGCCGTAGCCTGACTCCTAGCAATGCTGTAGCTCTCAACTGTGAGAGCCGCAACCTCAACAGTTGATTGGAATCACTTTAGAGGTGTCCCATGAGGGATTAGAAATGAGCATTGCTGAGTTATTGCCTGCCTGCTCGTAAGGTGCAGTTATTAGCAGGTAGCAATTGATTGATGTAATGGAAAAATTTAGCAATTTGAGCCTGAATTAAACGGAGGAGAGTTGTTTTAAAGCGTTCTTGGAGATGGATGGTACCTGTTACAGTCATTATCCAAGTTTGTTTAAGGGAATAATTCGGTAGCAGCGTGGATGACGGTGTTGGCTAGAATGTGGAGGAGCTGCTTCAAGACATCACGGACTACTAAGTTTCCATCATTCTAGCGACTGTTGCCTGGAGTTTGCGAATTCCGGAAGGGATTTACCAAAAAATCGCACTTTAGATAAAAAGTGAGTTGGCATCATGATTGTGTTCTCCCTTCTAGATGAGTTGGGTGGGCGAGCCACACCAAGGTTGGAATTGCTGCGATCGCTCACGGATTGTTTCGCTCTCACTGTTGAGACTAGCCATGCACTTAGAAGCAGTGTCTGATTAGTCTGCCTCAATCGTCGCACAATATGAACTTCAATGAATCGTGGAGCCGATCCAGATTCTTAACGCAAAAATTACAACTCATGCAATTAGTGCAATTAACAAGGGATTGTGCAATCAACCAGGGATGTAGTTGTCTAACTCATGAATCCGTGACAGGATGATGCACCCATTAAACGGGGGTCGGAAAAGTCGAGTGATCTTGAGGCTTGAGAAAGTTGTGCTGCTGCATGATGTCGTAGAGGTTGATGTCTGCTTCTAGCAAGCAAGCATGGCCGCTCTCTGGCAACACGACGGTGGTGACATTCGGTAATATCGTCGCTAGGCGCTTTGCCTCTGATAAAGAGGGTAAAAGGCGATCGGCAGCACTGGCTAGCAGCAAGACAGGTTGGTTGAGGCAACGCAACCGCTGCTCCTCTAGCTCAAACTCGCTGAGCAGAGAGAGCCGCCAGATGGAAGTTTTTTGGGGAACAGATTGCACTGCTTCGAGGAGGGCATGGCGATCTTCTGGCAAGATGCGACCAAAGGACGCCAGAAATGGGAGTAGCCCGACTGAGGAGACTTGATACCAAGATTCTGGTAGCCACTGCGTGAGTGAGGAACCCCAATGAATCCAGGGCCGCCGCTTAAAGGATGAGGCTGGATTGACGAGAATGAGGCGATCGAAGAGGTGAGGTGCTTGCACGACAACTTTCAGGGCTAAACAGCCACCAAAGGACTCTCCGCAGAGATAGGTGTTGCGGGGGTGCTCCTGTTTGGCAATTTCCGCTTCAATTAAGTGAATTACTTTTGCCGCTAAGACATCCCAACTGGTTAAGTCATCGGGCGGAATTGCCAAGCAACGAATATCAAAACCTGTTTCTAAACCCGCCGTCTGCGATCGCAAAAGTTGCCCAGTGCCATCCATACCTGGAAGAAACACAAACAGGGAATGGTGAGGGTTTAGGCGTTTAGGCGTCAGAAAACAAACTTGGCTTTTGACTTCCTGCATGGTCTCAAGGAAATGGTGGTTAAACGATTGGAAGGATGTGGAAGCGTGAGCCCCTTAATCTGGCTGCTGGGATAGCCCTGCTTTAATAGCAACCTTGAGCGAGCAATTGGTCAATTTCTGTATGACAGTAGTCGGTCAAGTCAGCCACCACGGTTTTGGCATCTTTGCCTCGATAGTGCTGCCGCTCTGAAGGTTTGACCCAATGGGGCCGCCCGATCAGCACATTGACCCGATGGTAGATCACTAAAGGATGCCAGCCATTTTGATCGAACAAAGGTTCTGATGGGTCAATCAGACTCAGCAGCTTTAAAGGAATACCAGCACTATTACTTTCTTCGCAAGCAGCGATCGCCACAGGTAGAACTGCCAAATTCCGAATCGGTGCTCGCAATGCTAAGTGAGCAAAGCCGCGATGGAATTCCCGTGTTTTCTGAGGATGAGTAGTCTGAACCATTGGCTCTCCTCCTTCAGGAAAAACTCCAATCATTTGTGGAGACTGGAGTAGGTGGGTAGCTTGGCGAAAAAAGCTCTGTTGACGATGCTCTAGCGAATCTAGAGGAAAGCAACCTAAAAGCTTGACAATCTCCCGCATGACTGGCACTTGATCCATATAGTGATGGCAAGCGAACCGAATCGGACGGTTGACCGCAGCCATCAAGATTGGGGCATCCATGAAACTGCGATGGTTGCTCACCACCAAGACAGCACTGTCTTGAGGAACAAAATCCTCGTGGTAGAGAAACATGCGAGTTCCCAAGGCAGTCAGCAGCCAGCGAGAAATTTGCAGTGGGCTATCTGAAGACATCCGCAAAGAATAAAAGCTTCAACTCTTCTAATGACAGTGTTAACATTACTTTACTAGACTCAACACATGCCTTAGAGTAGAAATAGCGGGTCTAGCGAAGTAAAGAATTGCTGCTAACTTGAGCTACGCTTCTGTCCTGGGAAATAAGACAAAGCGCCAAAAATCTCTAACTATCCCCCAAACCTTGTGACTTGATGTTGCAAGAGCAGACGTTTGTTTGGATTTATTTAAGATTTTGTAAACTGTTTTAAGTAAAGTTTACGGTTAAGATAGTAAGTAGTTTCAGTTTTGTCACCTTAGCTATATTTCTGTTAGCTTCTAGACTTATTAATTGAAGTTAATTAGCTTAGCTCCAAGAGCAAATAAAGTACTTATTTGCGGATGTTCATGTATGATTAAAAACGGCTTTAGTGTATTGTTTTTTTCTTTTCCATGAATTCTGATACGAAAAAAGAAAAATTTGCTCTTACAACACCTCTTTATTATGTAAATGATCTACCTCATATTGGAAGCGCTTACACAACGATCGCCGCAGATGTCATTGCCCGCTTTCAAAGATTATGTGGTAAGTCAGTTTTACTGATTACAGGGACAGATGAGCATGGGCAAAAGATCCAGCGAACGGCTGAAGCAGTAGGGCGATCGCCCCAAGCTCACTGTGATGAAATCTCGGCTGGATTTGCTCAACTCTGGCAGCGACTCAACATCAAATGCGATCGCTTTATCCGCACCACTGATCCACGCCATGCCGCGATCGTTAAAGAGTTTTTTCAGCGCGTCTGGGAAGGGGGCGATATTTACTTAGGCCAACAAAAAGGCTGGTATTGTGTCTCTTGTGAAGAGTTTAAAGAAGAACGAGATTTGTTAGAGGGACATCGCTGTAGTATTCACCAGCGAGAAACTGAATGGCGAGACGAGCAAAATTACTTTTTTCGGCTCTCTAACTATCAAGCAAAATTAGAAGAACTCTATCAGCAACAACCCGACTTTATTCAGCCAGAAATTCGTCGCAACGAAGTCCTTAGCTTTGTCAGTCAGGGGCTGAAAGACTTTTCCATTTCTCGCGTCAACTTAGATTGG
>DATNPE010000469.1:0-4206 GCA_036703355.1 Allocoleopsis sp.
TAACACAAAGACGCTACCCTGGGAAATCTGCACCACTCGAATTTTCTCTGGACTCTTCAAGCCCGAAAGCATCCCCAAGGCACTGCCAATCATGGCTCCCTGGTCAAACTTGTCTGGATCACCTTTGCCCATAAACCCAAAGATACTTCCGGTTAAACGACCATAGACCGCCCCCGATTCGATCGCTTTGTCATTTCCTTTCATTTGGGTAATGACGCTGCCCGGAATCACAGGGCTGGTGGCATTAATGGGGACAATTTGACCTCCCACGACCAAAGATTCCGCGATGATTTGTGCGCCTTTGTTGATGGGCTTGAGCTTAATGCTGACGGGGGTATTTTCAGGAACTACCACATTGCCGTTGCTATCCATCAGGGCTTGCGCCAAAGGTAGGGTCAGAGGATATTCATCTTTTTTGCCTGCATCGACGGTGACGGCAGCAGGAAAAGCAATGATAATACCGCTGCTCTGAGGAATCACAATGCCAGAGCTTTGGCTAGAGACAGTCGTTGGACTGCTATTTACAACTGTCTGCGCCATTCCAGGTAGGGCAGCAGTGCCAACTAGGGACAATGTTAAGGCAACGTTGAATAAAGTGTGCTTTTGCATAACCTTGCTCTCTGTAGTGTGGGCGATCGGATGGGCTTGAACCCTTTCACTACATCGATAGGTTGGTTGTCACAAGTTTATGCACGCTCAATCCACAGGAGTCTTGAAGAAACGCAATCGCGTAGGATGTGTTAGGCGCAAAAGCAATGAGAAATGAGCCGTCAAGTGAGATTCGCGCCGTAACGCATCAACTCAGAGGATATGTGCATTATTGAATTATCGGTTGAGGGAGAAACAGCGATCGCATGTGAGGGATGGTGCGTTACGCTAACGGCACCCTACGGGCTGGGGAGCGGGCGATCGCTTTCTTAAACTAAATACATAAAGAAAGCTGTACGATCATCAACCTTGATTACAAGATCGCGCAGGCAGAATTAGGAACTCAGTCTTGAGTGGTAGATTGATTGGGATTAGCGGGTTTCGCCATCAACCTATCAGCTAGGACATATGTACGATAAGAATTCCAAGAAAGATTGGGTGAGTGCAGGTGCCACTGCAACCGTAGGAGCTAGCCTTGCCGCCACCTTTTCTGTTCTTCAAGGACGCGACCCCCTCGTGGCCTTCGTGATCCTAGTTTTTGCCGTCGCCGTTGCCCTCATCATTGATCACTTCTGGTAAGCGCGATCGCCCCCAGCATTATCCTCAGCATTGCAATTCATTCAAACTAAAAACCTGCACATCTTCTAGGTAAAATGTGCAGGTTTTTGCTTGGGCATTGTCCAGAGCAGTTCTGGCTGGAGAATCCCGCCAAAGTCATCCAATCGGGTGAAGTTTAGGGGCAAAGACCGTAGATTTGCGGAAAAGTCGTTGCGGCGAGGGATGTTGCATTCACCACGGCGGTTTAGTGAGTTCAGCCAACCGTTCCACCGCCCCCTTGCTACATTGCCTAGAGGAAGACGCTGCCATGATTCATCACATTTCTCTCCCCGTTGAAGAGCCTCTCCACGTCGCTCAAGTTCTTGCAGAGCTAATCAACGGCAAAGTCGCCCCCTTTCCCTTCAACCCCAACAGTTACCTGGTGTTCGCAGGGGATGCCTATGGCACCATGTTCGAGTTTTACCCCGTTGGGACCGAGTTAATGCCGGGAGGCGCTAGCAGTCCTGTGACTTTCAGCCAAAATGCTTTTGCCTCTCCCTTCACGGCAGTTCATGCAGCAATTTCTGTGCCTGCGAGCGAAGCACAAATTGCTGAAGTAGGTGAACGAGAAGGCTGGCAGACGGTGCGTTGCGATCGCGGCCCCTTCCAGGTGATCGAGTTCTGGATTGAGAACAAACTGATGCTAGAACTCCTCCCCGCCCCTCTCACCACTCAATATCTCAACTCCATGAAACCGGAAAACTTGGCTCAGTTCTTTGCAGGAGCATCAGTACCCAAACCTGCTGCGGTGACCGCTTAACTCGTCTCAGCCCTTACCGATTCCCTTCCAGCTTGCCGCGATCGCCAACTCCTCCCTTCAGCGCGATCGCGGCTGCTTGTTTGGAAATCCAGAGATTAATTGGCCAGGTGACACTCGTTTGTGATGCCATGTTCATACCGCAGTCAAACAGCTTAGTTAACATGCGATTGCACTTGAGATCCTGAAAACCACGATGAAACACTTTCGGCAAGGGCTACTGATTCTGGTCTGTCTTTACGGGCTATATCTGGTCAAGACTGCCTTAGGAATTGATATTTCTCAGCGATACACGGCTTGGGAAGTGTTTAAGTTGCCAGTCAAGCCTTTACTACATCGTTCCTCTGGCTAACTCATCGATTGGGGCCACGTAGCAGCCAATACCAGCCGGAGCCCACTCTAGTCAGCCAGTCGTCATAGTGGCGATCGCGGTCCCAGTCAGGATGGTGGGTAGGTTGGTTCAAGTAGCGCTCCTGCCAGTCGCGATCGCAGCGCCGCAAGCTACTCACCAAGGGTTGCACCGTTTTGGCATTGCTAACCCGAATCCACACCTCATTGCGACCTCCCTGGATTTGGATTTTGAGTGGGGCAGGCCAAGCCCCATGCAACGCCTGAACCGACAGCGGCTCTAATCCTGAAACACTCAATTCGGTTGGATCGCCAGAGATATTGAGCACTTCGCCCGTCAAGACAGGTGGGAGCGTGGGTGCTGAGACATAAGCCGTTCCCAACTGACAGGAGCGATCGCCTTGCCATTGGTCCGCGCCATACCAAAGTAGCTGGGAGACAACACTAGAGGACCCGCGGCTGATACTCTTTTTCAGACACCGTACGCCTAAAGTTTGGGTTTGATCAAAAGTCTGAGCGAGATAAGGAACAGCCTCCGAGCCACAGATACTGCTCGTTTGCTCAGAAGTAGAACTATCAGGGTCTAGCCAAGAAGTGTGAGCCGTGGCTAAACCTGCGGTTGAAATCGTCAAAACCATGCCAGCAGCGATCGCTTGCCATCGCAAAATCATCATACTTGCTCCTCATGGGTTTCATTAGTTGACCTTGAACTGTCGGCAGCAAAGAGAGAAAGCCGCGATCGCCCCAACCCTTTCCTGGCTTCAGCGATCGCGCCTCCCAAAATTCAAACCCAGTTACCTTCCCAGTCGTAGCCATTGGCCTACAAAGTCCTCAGCACTTAGCACTACGTGCTACGCACACGCTACGCGAACAGCACCCAGCGCTTCTCCGACCAGACTGCAACCGAGCATCAACTTCTACTTCTTGCCATCCAACAAGTTGTCCACTTGCTGTCCGCGCCGTCCCGTCTTAATTTCGTAACGCTTGGTCAAGTTGTCTTCGTAGTTCATGTCTCTGGCTGCTGCCGATTGGACAAAGGCATCACAATTTCGACCCACCTGAACATTAGAAGTACTGGTGGCGGTAGCTCTAGACTCACTCGACTGCTGCGATCGCGACTGAGCTTGCTTGTTGCTGTGCTGGGTAGAACCGCTACCATTGGCTCCGACGATACCAAGCACACTGAAGCCGCCACCCCCGCCATCATTTTTGCTGCTAGCGCTATTGGAGGAGTCTTTGCTGGAAGCAGACAGTGCGATTTTGGTTGAGGTAGTTGTAGTATTGCTGCCCAAACCAATGTCACTGCACAAAGCACGGGGGTCTTTGGCTAAATTCTTCGGGTCTACCCAAGACTGATGCGTTCCCAAGGCATTAACTTCACTCCCTGCCCCATCAGTAGGTTTGGTCGCTTCCGATGTCGCTCCCGGAGTGGCTACGGGAGGAGTAGTGGGGCCAGTCAGGACAGGCGTACCAAACACACCCGCAGGCTTGAGATCAAAGGGGCCAGCGTAAGCGGGAGCAATGGCAGCGAAAAGAGCGGTAGCTGTGAGGAAAGAGCCAGAAAGTTGGAAAAGTTTCATGGGGGTTGTCCTTACCATTCGAGGATTGAGTGTTGCGGGCGATCGCCCTTTCACTGACTCAATAGGTAGGAGGTGGCAAGTTTATGCAGCTTGTTAGGACAACTTGCCAAAAAAAGGCTGGTACAACACCAGCCTCCTCAAAAATTGAATTACATTCCAGAAAATCTATGCAGCGTTGACCATCTCTAAGCGCGAGGTCATGAAGCGATCCATCCAGGCTTCCAGGTAAGCGCGATTGGCTTGGCGCTCCTTCGGGTCTTGGGTATCTAGGGGATG
>DATNPE010000470.1:0-3543 GCA_036703355.1 Allocoleopsis sp.
GGGTCTGACTCAAGTACGCTGGCACAGCTATTTACTAGCTTTAGTCGTCAGCATCGTCGTGGCTAAACCTTTGTGGGTCGCAGCAGGCGCGGGCATCTTCGAAGATAGTCAGTTACTTTTAGGTTTTGCTCTCCTTGCAGCCTTTGGCATTGGGATTGTGACAGCAGTGGTGCAACGACAACCGGATTCATCTAATTCCTAGTCCTGTAATGGTTCATAGGGCTAGGAGATCGCGATCGCAATGATAGGATAGAGGCCGTCATCTGCTCCTGCTATGCATCGAACGTTTATCCCTGGCACTGTTGCCCCCGAAGTGCAATCTAGCCCTGCTTGGTGGTTTGCCTTTCTCGGCAACAAGTTGTTGGTTCAAGTTAATGACACCAGCACTACAGTTCCTTATCTAGTTCACTTATCGGCGATCGGCTTGGTGCCTGTACGAACTCAGTTTCTCGGCACGCTAGATGGTCAACCCTGCTACTCCGCCGAACTACCCCAAGATGCCGCGATCGCAGATGGCATGTCTGTGCGAGGACTCCGTGAGCTATACGGTGTCTTAGACGAAGACTTGTATGTTATGGGCAGTCGGGCGATTCAAATTATGGAGTGGGATCGCACCCATCAATATTGCGGTTGCTGCGGCAGTCCAACAACTCAGTTACCTACAGAGAGAGCGAAGCGTTGCCCGAAATGCGGTCTAACCCATCATCCCCGCCTTTCTCCTGCCATCATTGTTTTGATCTCTCGCGGTGAGGAAGTCTTACTGGCAAGGGCTCCTCGCTTTCCTCCGGGGATGTATAGCGTGTTGGCTGGTTTCGTCGAACCAGGAGAATCGTTAGAAGAAACAGTCGTGCGAGAAGTTCGGGAAGAAGTCGGGATTGAAATCAAGGATATCCATTATTTCGGCTCCCAACCTTGGCCTTTCCCCAACTCACTGATGGTTGGCTTCACAGCTACCTACGCCAGTGGTGAGATTGTCGTGCAACCAGAGGAGTTGACCGATGCAGCTTGGTTTCACAAACAGAATCTACCCCAAGTTCCACCCAAACCCAGCATCGCTCGCAAGCTCCTTGACTGGTTTGTCGCAACAAATTTGCCATGATTATCAATAGCACTAACATAAACTCTTGAGATCTATAAACATGGAGCTAAAAATTAAGCCAATTGTTAATAGTCTCTTTTATGCAACAGTCACACATGAAGGATTTGAAGGGACAGCAGTTGGTTACACAAAAGACGAAGCAGCTAAGAAAGCACTTGGATGGCTACAGCGCGAGATCGAGATAGCAAAAGCTGAACTCGACAGCATGAGTAGCAATCGAGACTCCATCTTAAGGGCTATAGAGAACAGGCTTGATGAGCAAGTTCTATACACCAATGAGTGTCTCCAAGACGATATATGGCAGGAGCTAGAGACAGATAGTAGGGAGCTAGCAAAAAAGATTATCAAGATGACTCTTGAAGCTAAGTACAAATATTCTATGAAAACTTCTGTAGATATTTTGGAAGAAGAAAATCTCTCCAATATCTCTTTAAAGTCTCAAATTTTACTCAAAGTACAAGACATAGTCAGTAAACAATTTGATTTACAGCTAAGCACAATTACGCTGGATTCTGACATTTTGAATGATTTCCACGCCGATGGTTTGGACATACTTGAACTTATAGAAAAGCTTGAGGAGGAATTTGATGTCGAAATATCAGAGGATCTCCTTAACGTGTCTTGGCATTCAAAAGCTATTCCAGAACCTGTAATAGCTTGTACTATTAGAGACCTATTAGATCATATCTATCAGCAGATCTGTATCATTTGAAATGCGGTAGAGTGCGATCGCCCGTCCTAGTTCTGAAAGGCATCCATACAATCGAAAGTAATAGGAGAGTTTGGATGTCGCTCAGGCTGTTGTGGTTGCACCAAGTTGGAGGGCGTAGAGGTTGGCGTAGACTCCCTGTTTAGCAATTAATTCGGTATGAGTACCAGATTCTACAATCTCTCCTTGCTGAATCACTAATACCTGATCAGCTTGGGTGACGGTGCTGAGACGGTGGGCGATCACGAAGCTGGTACGACCTTGGAGAAGACGGGCGATCGCGTCTTGGACTAAAGCTTCCGTGCGGGTGTCGATGCTACTGGTGGCTTCATCGAGAATCAAAATTCGGGGATTGATCAAGACAGCGCGAGCAATGCTGACCAGTTGCCGTTGCCCTTGGCTCAGGGGAGAACCGCGTTCTCCTAATTGAGTGGAGTATCCCTGAGGGAGTGAGGTAACAAATTCATGCACATTCGCCAGTTGGGCCGCAGCTTCAATATCCGCTTGAGTAGCGTGGGGAGAACCAAAGGCAATGTTTTCGGCCACAGTGCCGCTAAAAAGGATATTGTCTTGCAATACAATGCCGATCTGCCGCCGCAAGCTAGCTTGAGTTACACTGCGGACATCAATACCATCAATTTTGACCGCTCCACCTGTGACATCATAGAAGCGTAGAATCAAGTTAATGATCGTACTTTTCCCCGCTCCCGTTGGCCCCACTAAAGCAATCATCTGGCCTGGTTTGGCATGAAGATCAACGCCTTTCAGCACCAGTTGATTGGGGCTATAACCAAAGGTGACATGCTCAAAAGTGACTTCTCCCTGAATTGGAGGCATTTCTCTAGCATCAGGGGCATCGTTGAGTTGGGAAGGTTCATCAAGGAGCAAAAAGATCCGCTCTAAACCCGCTAGAGCCGACTGCGCCTGAGTGTAAAACTGACTAAGAATTTGGATCGGGCGAAAGAACTGCTGTACATACAGCAAGAAAGCCGTCACTACCCCCACGGTTGCAGCTCCAGTCACCGCTAAGTAACCGCCATAAGCCAATACCGCAGCGGTTGCTAATGTATTGAGAAAATCAATGGAAGGGAGAAACGCCGCCGTGATGGCAACAGCTTGGACATTGGCATCTCGATTGGCGGCATTCACCAAGTCGAACTCTTCAATGTTGAGTTGAACCCGGTTAAAAGCCTGAGCCTCCCGAACACTGGTGATGCCTTCTTCCAATTTGGCGGAGAGGTCCCCAATGGTCTGACGGGTGACACGGAATCTTGCTCTGGCCCAACGCGCAAAAAAGCTAGTCGTAAAGATCATCAAGGGCACGGCTAAGTTGCTCAACAGCGCCAGCTTAAAGTTGATCAAAAACATGGCAATAATGATGCCGAACAAGCTGAATGTGTTACCTAGCATCTGCGCGATCGTCTGACCAAAGGCCTGATTCACCGTATTCACATCATTCAGCAAGCGGCTCATCAAGTCACCTGCTTCACTGCGATCGAAAAAACTTACGGGGAGACTCTGAATTTTGGTAAAAATATCTTGCCGCAGTTGCCCCAGCAAGCGTTGCATAATCCAACCCACCCGCAGGATCTGACCCCGGATCGCGATGATGCCAAGGATGTAGATAGCGGCTAGAAATGCCAACATCAACAGCAAGCCTGAGAGATTGCCTTTTGCAATCAGGTGGTCAATCGACCAACCAATCAAGAATGGCCCCAGAGATTGAGTCGTAGCA
>DATNPE010000471.1:0-5205 GCA_036703355.1 Allocoleopsis sp.
TGGCAGCGCGACGCAAAGCAAAGGGGTCAGAAGAGCCACTGGGCACCATGCCCAAGCTGAAAATGCCAACCAGCGTATCCAAACGATCGCTCAAACCGACGACCTGCCCTGCTAGCGTTTGCGGCAAGCGATCGCCTGCTCCCTTCGGTAAGTAATGCTCCACAATTGCCGTTGCCACTGCTTCCGGTTCACCGCTAGCCAAGGCATACTTTTGGCCCATCACCCCTTGTAGTTCCGGGAACTCACCCACCATTTGCGTCACCAAATCCGCTTTGCACAGCAGGGCTGCTCGTTGGATCTGGCTGCGATCGCGCTCCGACACTTGCAACTGATCGGCAATGCGATCGGCAATTTGGCAAATCCGCGTTACCTTCTCCCGCACAGACCCCAATGCTTCTTGGAAGGTGACGGTTTCCAAGCGTGGTAGATAGCTTTCCAAGGGATGAGCGCGATCGGCATCAAAGAAGAACTTGCCATCAGAGAGCCGCGCTCGAATCACCCGCTGATTCCCCGCTGCAATAATGTCAGCCTTGGCAGGGTCACCGTTAGAAGTCGTAATGAAGTAGGGCAGCAGTTCTGCGGAACCTTCACTTTTTAAGACTGGGAAGTAGCGCTGATGGCTTTCCATTTCGGTGATGCTGACTTCTGAAGGCAGTTCTAGAAACTCCGCATCAAACTTACCGACCACAGCAGAAGGCCACTCCACCAGATTCGTCACTTCCGTTAGCAAACTAGAAGAAATGACAGCATAACCGCCAACTTTTTGTGCCGCCGATCGCGCCTGTGACTCAATTGTGGCTCGACGCTGGGCTGGATCAGGCTCTACTGAGGCCGAGCGCATGGTTGCTAAATAATCTTCAGGCTGCTGAATTGTCACGGGTTGAGGATGCAGCACCCGATGGCCCCGCGACACGCGATCGCTCGTCACCACTTCCGAACCACTCACTAGTTGGATGGGCAGCACCGCATCATCCAGCAAAGCCACCAACCAGCGAATTGGGCGGGGAAACTTTAGGTCGCCATCGCCCCAGCGCATAAACCGCTTCCCTTCCAGACTGTTGATCCACTGTGGCACCAGTTCTGTCAGTAGCTCAGCCGTGGGTCGTCCGGGAATTACCTTCTGGACAAAAACAAATTCTCCTTTTTCCGTCGCCCGGATTTCCAGCGCTTCCAGAGCCACCCCTTGCTTCTGGGCAAACCCTTCGGCGGCTTTGGTAGGCTTGCCATCCTTAAAGGCTGCCTGGACCGGAGGGCCTTTCACCTCTTCCTCTTGGTCCGGTTGTTGCGTTGGCAAATCTTTGATCAACACAGCTAATCGCCGGGGCGTGCCATAGACCTCAACCGCTTCAGGCGTTCGATTTTCAGGCAATAAGTAGCGCTCAGTCAGGCTTTGAGGAATCCGCGATCGCCACTGCTCCAAAGCCGAATCCACAAAACTTGCAGGCAATTCCTCCGTGCCTATTTCTAACAAAAACGTCGCCATAGCGCCCCATTCCAAACGTCAAGCGGCCAAGTACCAGCCAATCTCACCAGTTTACCTTGGGAAGAATCCTGGCGGACGAGTCCCGGAGGGATTTGAGGAAATCCCAACTTTAACTGCGATCGCTTTGTGCAAAGTCTACGTAAAGAAATCTTGTCTAAGGCACCTAACCACCCATCTTTCATCTATAACAATGCGGATTAGGGCAGTTGCCCGTGGAATCTAAAGATAGAAATATCGATTTGATTTCTGAGGAGTGATTCATGGGACAGTGCTGCTATGAATCGGCTTCGTCACCCGTTTTGACCCAGCCCCACAGCATTGCTCATTACAGATATTTCAGTATTGTCGCGTTTCTAACTTCGTGAAATTACGGAGCCTGAAAAAATAGCCCCTAAGATTCCGCAATCCTCACTAGGAAATTTAGTAGCCACTTCTGGCATGGTTATACCAACAGCAAAGAACGCAACCCAACCAAGCGTTAGTATCGCCTGATACCTTCCCCATCACTTCCGCCCTACGACTTAAGAGTACAGCAACATGAAAATGAGTTTCCCTTTCTGGCAATTCCTCAATCAGCCCGTCTTCTCCTCCAACTACAGATTGATTTTGAATCCTCAACGGTTTTGGCATGTACATAAAGTTGAAGTGCTAGAGCGCTGCTGGGCTAAAGCTTATGAGTCAGAAGGTCGCCGCTAGAAAGGTCTGCTCTTAGAAACCAGCCTTTTCTCTAGAGCAGTTATGAGTTTTTACTTATGATTAAAAGCACCGCATCGACAAAAACTTGATTATTGTCATCATCCATAAATTTCCTCAACGATGGATGCGGTTATAGATAACTAAAGATGCGAGCCCTGAGACATTTGAGCACTCAGGGCTCGCATTGTGCTAGATAGCGATCGCCAAACCTCTTCAGTGACGAAATCCAGCGCTTGTCCGGAATTAGTACCAGCTGGCCGAAGAAATGATTGGATAGAGGGTCGATGACTGACACCTGTGACTGCATGAATGGGCTTTCGCCAATGTTGATTGTTGCCCTGCAAAAGCTATTTGCAAACAGTCCAATCAACAGGACCCAGACACAGGGGCTGAGTCCCTTGCTGCATCCTGATCGCTTAGTCAGTTCAGCCCTATCTCTACTTAAGCAAGGAGATTCGAGACATCGTGGTACTAAAACCTGTGTATTGCTCAGACGTTACTGGAAACATCGCAATTGAGATTTCTCAAGAAGAATTGCGAACCATCCTAGGGCAAATAGAGTCCGAACTCTATCACAGTGAAGTTTATCGCCGAGTGTTAGCGGGTTTGCAAACCATGCTAGGTGAAACGGCTGGAGGCGCACAAACTCTGGTCAAAGCGGTGAGCAGAGAAGCGATTCGCCTTGCCTTCCGGCAGTTTTTCAAGCAATATCGCGCCATTTCGGCTTCACTGAAACAGGAGTCAACTCCAGATGCAACCGTTGATCCGAATGCCACCGCCGCAACTGCCGCTCTAGTAGAGACCACCTCAGGAGAGGCCGCAGCTGCAACTGCCACCTTTGAAACCGCTACCCCTGAAATCTCAGATTCAGCGTTGTCAGAACCAGCGCCAGAGGCACCCATCAAGCCAGATCCTATAGAAGAGCCACCTTTAGTCTTAGGCATGGGCAAGCCTGCGAAGAAATTGACGAAGGCAGAGCTAGCGGCCCAAAAATTTGCCCAAGAAAGAGAGGAAAGCCTACGTCAGGTCGGGCAGGAGATCCGGGCGGCTCGGCAAGCGCGATCGCTCTCATTGCATCAACTCCACAGCCTGACGTTGGTGCCGATCCATCAACTCGAAGCCTTAGAATCAGGCCGCATTGAACGATTACCCGAAGATGTCTATGTTCGAGGGTTTATCCGTCGGATTGGCAATGCTTTAGGTCTTGATGGCAATAACCTTGTGGCTGCGATTCCAGCTCCTGACCCAGTGAAATCGGTGCTGCCCTCTTGGTACCATCCTCAAGCCGAATCCGGTGGGCTATGCCTGCGTCCAGTACATCTCTATGTAGGCTATGCAGCTTTAATGGCAGGTGCAGTCGGTGGCTTAACCTGGCTATCTCATCAAAATGCGCCTGAAGCTGCTACAAATACGACTCAGATCTTTCCAGAACAAGCTTCGGTAACGCCTTCGTCTCGTCAGCAAACGCCTAAAACCACCCCTGGTGTCAAAGCTAGCAAGATTGGAGTCGTCGCGGGGCCAGATATTGCACCACCCGAAGCATTTTCCAACTAGCCCCCATTTCCATTAGCTGCGTTAGAAATCTGGCATTACACCGCAACCAGATCGTTGGTATTGATAGGGCAATTCCTTGGGGTTGCCCTGAACCCTTGACTACACAAAAGACCTGCTCTTGTCTTAATAAGGCTGGGTAATGCCATAAATCATGACCTGGAAAGCATTACAGGTGACTATAGCGTTGGGTCAGACTCTTCAATCATAGAACTGAGCGCAGTAGAGCTGGAGTTGGGTTGTCCACTCAGCACTAAGTTATCTCGGTGCACGACAGTCTCTGGCGTAGCGTAGCCCAAAATAGTAGGAATCACTTCGGAGCGGCAGCCTCGGATCTGCTGGAGTTCAGTGCTGTTGTAGTTGACCAAACCTCTAGCAATTTCGCGACCATTGCGATCGCACAGCTGCACCGCGTCCTGACTTTGAAACTCGCCCTCTACCTCCACAATGCCAGCAGCGAGCAAAGATTTGCCTGCCTGACAGATGACTTTGACTGCACCATCGTCTAAATAGAGCTTGCCTGCGGGCACGAGACCATGAGCAATCCAGCGTTTACGGGCACTGGCGGCTTGAGGTTGCGGCTCAAAGTGGGTGCCAATCGGTTCTCCTTGGACAATTTTTAGTAGGTTTTGGGGCGATCGCCCTTCTGTAATCACCGTCCGCACCCCTGCCCCTGTGGCAATCCGGGCAGCAGTAATTTTAGTTATCATGCCTCCAGTGCCCCAGCGAGAACCGCGATCGCCCACTTGGACTTGTAGCGCTTCCAACTGTTCGATCGATTGCACCAAACTAATCGGTTGTGCGTCTGGGTTACTGCGGGGATCAGCCGAGTAAAGGCGATCGACATCAGTGAGTAAAAATAGCCAATCTGCTTCGACTAAGCTAGCGACCAAAGCAGAAAGCGTGTCGTTGTCACCGAACTTCAACTCGTCCACGGCGACCGTGTCATTCTCATTCACAATCGGAATCACGCCCAACCGCAGCAACTCCTGGAAGGTGCTATGGGCATTCAGGTAGCGACTGCGCTGTACTAAGTCCGTCCGAGTCAGCAATACTTGAGCGATCGGTTGTTGTAGCGATGTGAAAAAGTCGTCATAAACTCGCATCAAACGGCCTTGACCCACCGCTGCTACAGCTTGCTTCAAAGCGATCGTGCGAGGTCTCTCAGTCATGCCTAGGCGCGCACAGCCCACTCCCACGGCCCCAGAAGAGACCAAGATCACGGAATGGCCCAGTTGCCGTAATTGGCTCAAAGTTTCGACCAAACCAGCGATCGTCGATAAAGCCAGGTGCCCAGTACTAGGGTTCGTTAGGCTCGAAGTTCCAATTTTAACAACCAGGGTTTGAGGCATGAAAACAGAATCAATTTCACAGGCAGCACTATTAGAAAGTGTAAAGCGCCAGACCCTCTATTGATGAGGCTGGCGCTCCACATAAGTATTCACGGAGATTTATGGGTTAGGGTCTTTATCTTC
>DATNPE010000472.1:0-3454 GCA_036703355.1 Allocoleopsis sp.
AGCTTACCCAATGAGTGCACAAGCAGTGAAATCTTCTGTAAAAACCAAAGCTGTCGTGGATGAGTCGAAGCCCCCTTATCCCTATCGCACGATCGTTAGCTTGATTCTTTTAGCAGGTAATTTTTTGGTTGCCGCTATCTATTTTCATGTAATTAACCCTTAGTTCCCTCAGGCTTCTGCTTTGGTCTCCTGTTCGGTCTTCTAGGTTAAAGGCTAGTGTTACTCAGATCGTGCCCTTAAATAAGCCTTGTGGGCGCACGAGTAGCACTAGCACCATGATCAGCAACGCGACGCCCAGCTTATATTCTGTCGGCAACCAGTAGGTGCTGACTTCTTGGGCAATGCCAATCACCAAAGCCCCCGCGATCGCGCCATAGGGGTTACCAATACCGCCTAAGATGACTGCGGCAAACATGGGCAGAATCAAAAACCAACCCATGTTCGGGCGAACTGCGGTGATGAGACCATACATGCCACCACCCAGCGCTGTCAGGCTCCCCGCAATCACCCAAGTCCAAATCACCACTTGATCGACGTTGATCCCAGATACCCGCGCCAAGTCGATGTCGTCTGCTACAGCTCGCATCGCTTTGCCGATTTTGGTGTTTTGGAGGAGATAGTGCAGACCTAGAATCGCCAGAATCGCCAGCCCTACGACAATGAGGCGATAGTAAGCAATTCGGATACCCAACACATTAACCGCCGCAGCGACGGGTAGGTCGTAGTTCTGATTGCCGCCGCCCCAGAACAAAATAATGCCGTTGCGGAGGAAGAGGGCAAGACCAATCGAAATGATGATTAAGGTGGTGGAGGAAGCTCGGCGATCGCGCATGGGCGACCAGAGCAATTTCTCGGTAAGCAAAACCGCCAAAACCGTGCCGATGATGCCTAGCACCACAGATAACCAGATATTAATGCCAAAGCTGTTAGCTAAGAGGGTAAAGTAAGCCCCCAAGGTGAGAAAGTCGCCGTGAGCAAAGTTAGCAAGTCGCAAAATCCCATAGGTGAGCGTCAGGCCCACCGCTGCCAGCGCAATAATGGAGCCGACTGCTATGCCGTTCACGAGCAGTTGAGCCAACTGTTGGCTGATGAGTGGAGCCGACACCTGCGCCAATAAATCCATAGTTTCGATCACCGTCACATGTTCTCTGGCTCTAGATTACCAGCGAGTAAAGGGATGCTTCGCTAAGTTGGCGTTGAAATAGCGCGGGTCATGGGAAACTTCTGCACCTGCCCAACTCGGCAAAGTGAGGGCTCGATTGGCATCGGGTAGTTCTACTTCTGCCACGATTAAGCCTTGGTTGTCGCCTGCAAACTCATCGACTTCCCAAATCAAGTGATCCCAAGCGACTCTGTGGCGGGTTTTCTCGATGAGAGGGCGATCGCAAAGCTGGTCGAGCAGGGCAGCGGCATCCGCCAAGGGGATCTCGTACTCAAACTCGGCGCGAGCAATCCCCACGGTGGGGCCTTTAATCGTAATGAAACCGCGATCGCCTGCAACCCGAATGCGTACCGTTTTGTTAACGCTGGAGCAAATATAGCCTTGCCGATAGAGCGTGCTGCTGAGCAAAGTCGGATCAGAGTGCTGGCAAAACTGCTGCCACTCCTCCGCTTTGACCAGAAATTTGCGTTCGATTTCAGTCGCCATTAGGTTGGAAGTTGTTGATTCAGGTAAAGAAAGGCTTCCACTTCAGCGGGAGTCGGTTGCGCTGCGATCGCGCCGGGTCTGGTAGTCGTCAAGGCACCCACCGCACTGGCATAGAGAATCACTTTCTTGGCCATTTCTGGGTCGCTCAAGCTTTGCAGGCCATTTTGGGCGATTTGGTGCAGAAATCCCGCCACAAAGCTATCACCTGCGCCTGTCGTGTCTTCTGACTCCACCTCAAAGGCATTCAAGTGTCCCTCATGGCCGCCTAGATAATAGGCGCAACCTTTACGGCCCGCTGTGACCAAAACGCTCTCAGTATTGCCCAAACGATGGGCGATCGCGCCCGGATCAGTGGTGCCAAACAGCCACTCAGCTTCTTCATCTGCCAGCTTCAGGAAATCCACCCGCTTCAGCAAATTCTGAATCATGGCAGGAGCAATTTCTGGGTCAGGCCAAAACATAGGTCGCCAGTTCACATCGACCAACGTCTTGACGTAGTGCTGCTCTGCCAACTGTAAAGCTCGTTCGATCGCGGCTCGGCTCTCTGGATAAGCCAGTTCTAGGGTGCCCAACACCAAAAAGTCAGCTGCTTCAAATATCTCAACCGGAAGTTGAGCGGCTTGCAAGTGAGTATCGGCAAACTCGGTTGTATCAAGGTCACCAAAGCCAGAAAAGATGCGATCGCCTGACTCTGAGCGCAATACATAAACTTGACGAGTTGGAGCAGTGGGGTGACGTTGTACTCCCTGAACATCCACGCCAATGGTTTGTAACAGTTGCACCAGAGTATCGCCAGGTTCATCCTGCCCGACGCAACCGATGAAACCCGCAGGCGTACCCAACTTAGTCAGAGCACAGGCGACGTTGGCTGGCGCACCACCAGGGTAAGACGTCCAAGATTCTACCTGCTCTAGCGATCGCCCCAGTTGATTCGCTAAACAGTCAAATAAAATTTCGCCAAGACAGAGAACTTGCGGGTGAGCCACACCAACACTCCTTCTTCACTTCTCCAAGCCTATCAAACACCACCATCAGATGACGGTTTCAGAAAATTGCAATTTAGCTAAATTAGGGTCTTATACAGACGACAATCCCTAGATTCAGGAACTGCTGGAGTATGCAACGAGTCAATCAGTTACCTCCTGAAGTTGAGCCGCCACCCGCTCCCCAAATTCTGAATCCGTATTCGCCAAACCTAATAGTTGCAGGTATTCTGTTTTAGTCAATCCTGCCGTGGCAATAATTGTCAGAGCTTCGGTCTCAATTTCGCGTTGGATTCGCAGCGATTCCGATTCGGTTTCTGCTCCCTGTAGCTCTCCCTCGCGTCGCTCAATCAAGTCCAACACCTGCAAAAAGGCTTCAACAAATTGATTCACTTTTTCTGAGGGAATGTCGTTAGCATCAGGGCTGGTACGACTGGGAGTTGCATCGGCAGACAACTCCACGCCTGTTGGCATTTCGGGTAACGACTCTGCCCCAGCGATCGCTGGACAACTGACGACTGAAACGAGCAAAATGGCAATCATGACCAAAGCCAAGACGCTGGTTTGGAGAAACTTTTGAAAATCTAGTAAAGCTTGCATCTAGCCCAGGTGATGACACGAGACAGCCAGAGGCTAGGATACAGCACCGATTAAGCTAGGCGTTAATGGCTCTGACAAAGATGGCTCCTGATCTGGCCAAGGCGAACGAAGGCTGATCCAGAGAATGTAGCGCTGGTCGGTCAGGGCAGTATTGCGATCGCTGACACAAGTAATCACGGCCTGAACGCCTTGTTGAGCCAAAGCACAGCCTAAGCTATAGGCA
>DATNPE010000473.1:0-6816 GCA_036703355.1 Allocoleopsis sp.
CAGGTTTTACAGGTTGCACAGTCTTGGGAGACGGACAAGTGGTGCCGCTACTAGATGCCGCAGAACTCGTAGATGCGATCGCCAACCGCGTTACTTTATCCAGCTTTGTTTCATCCACCGCTACTCCTGAAACCATCACCGCCAGCGATTCTCATGCCAGTTTGTCTGCCCTGTCTAGCTCTAGCACCGCTTCTGAGCTGAGCCAGAAAAGCACAGTGTTGGTGGTGGATGATTCTATCAACGTGCGGCGTTTCTTAGCACTGACCTTAGAAAAATCAGGCTACCAGGTCGAACAAGCCAGAGATGGACAAGAAGCGATCGAAAAGTTACTGGCAGGTTTGGCTGTCCAAGCCGTAGTCTGTGACATTGAAATGCCCCGCTTAGACGGATATGGATTTCTTTCGCGAGTCAGGGCGATCGCTCACCTCCAGTCGCTACCCATTGCCATGCTGACTTCCCGCAGCGGTGACAAACATCGGCAGTTAGCAATGCGTCTAGGAGCCTCAGCTTATTTCGCCAAACCGTATAAAGAGCAAGAACTCCTGCAAACTCTAAAGCAATTTACTCAGGCTCAGCCCACAATGACATTGGCATGACATCATGGCAACCCTTTCTTCCCTCAAAAGCAGACGGTTTGGGGCAAAACAAACTGAAGCAACTCAACAAATTCTGACGTTTCGCCTGGATCAAGAATGGTTCGCGCTACCCATTCAAGCCGTCCAGAAAGTTGTTTCCCTCGGTCAGGTTTACGGCGATCCTCAACGCAGTGGAGTCAGCCTCACTTTGTACCAAAATCGAGAATTGGTTGTTGTCGATGTTGGTCATCGCATCTTTGGCCGAACACCAAGTCAAGAAACTTCGGCTCCAGCTTCGACTGGCCATAGCTTCTCTCAAGACCTGGGCCTGACTCGTTACTTGCTAGTTTTACAAACCCGTTCGGGAGAGTTAGTCGGTTTGCCGATCGACTCTCAGCCTGCCCTGCGCCGCGTGCCCATGTCTGCTTTTGGACCGCTCCCAGCCGCCTATGCCACAGAGGGCAATATTCGCTGTGTCAGCTCACTCATGCTACAAACTGCTGAAGAATTACCTTTGTTTTTGCTCGACCCAGAGGTGCTGCTCCAACCCCAACTGCTAAAAGCTTCTACCACTACAGGCTAATTTGGGCTGGCAATTTAGCGTGCCGAGCGATCGCCGCTGGGGATGCCGCTGATCCACAGCCGCAGAACTATCGATAGTTCTCAGTTCTGTTTGCTACTAGTACAAGCTGGGTAATTTAAGTTTGTCAGTATATGACTAAACTGCACTACCAAGGCTCACTCTCAGGCTTAGCTTTGGCCTATTAATCCCATTTTTATGATCAAGGCAGGCTTTCATTCATGGTTCAGTGCAATATGAGTTCAGAGCCAAACTCACGGGCCTGGTATAACCACGGAAATACCCTTTATGGTCTGGGCCGCTATGAAGGAGCAATTGCCAGGTATGAAAGGATACTAGAAGAGCAGCCAGATGACTGGGAAGCCTGGAGTTATCGAGGATATGCTTTGTCTAACTTGGGTCGCTACCCAGATGCCATCGCCAGTTTCGACAAAGCGATCGCCCTACAACCAGATTTTGTCCTTGCATGGCACGGTAAGGGCATCGCTCAAGCTCAAATTTATGAATATGAAGCGGCGATCGCCAGTTTTGTAAGGGCTTTAGAACTAGAGCCAGTAGACCCCAAAGCCTGGTATAACCACGGCAATGCCTTAGTGCGGTTGCGTCGCTACAGTGAAGCCATCCTGAGTTTCGATCGCACCCTTGGCCTCAAGCCTGATTACTACCGAGCTTGGTATCACCGAGGCGCTGCCTTAGCTGAAATGACTTTTTATGAGGAAGCTATCAGCAATTTTGATACAGCTCTCATGATTAAAGCCAATTGCTACTACGCTTGGAATTATCGAGGTATCGCCTTATATAAGTTAAGACGCTACAACGAAGCCATTGATAGTTTTGATCGCTCCCTCGTAGCTAAATCTCACAATCCCAATGCTTGGTACAGTATGGCTCGTTGTTATGCTGCTCAGCAAAACGCGAACCAAACCCTCAAGTGTTTACAAAAAGCAATTGAGCAAAGTCCGAATGTATACCGAGCAATGGCCAAGTTAGATGCTTGTTTTAAGCTAATGCACCAGAGCTCGGACTTCCAGATTTTAGTGTTAGGAAGAAATAATTAATCCGGAATGGATAATGTTATACAGGAATTGACTCAGTAATGTTTCAATTTCCACCTCAGTTATATGGACCAGAGTCAAGGGTCTCAGACTTGGTATAGTCAAGGACATGTTTTGAGTGAACTCGGACGTTATGAAGGCGCGATTAGCCGATACGATCGCGTCATAGAGCTGAAACCAGACAATTACCAGGCCTGGTGCGATCGCGGTTATGCATTAGAGCATCTAGAGCGCTACGAAGAGGCGATCGCGAGCTTTGAGAAAGCGATTTCCCTAGCACCCAAATTCACCCCTGCTTGGCATGGTAAAGGCATTGCCTTAGGCCGTTTGAACCGTTATGAAGAAGCGGTCGTTTGTTTCGATCGCATTATTAAATGGAGTCGGAACGATTATCGCGCTTGGTATAACAAAGGCAATGCGCTGAGCCATCTTTGCCAATATAAAGAAGCGATCGCCGCCTTCGATAAAGTTCTAGAGTTCAAGCCTGATAAATATCAAGCCTGGTATAAGCGGGGTGTAGCCCTGGCTTACTTAGGGCGCTATGCCGATGCCCTCAGCAGTCTAGAAAATGCAGTGACAATTAAGCCCACCTGTCACTACGCTTGGAATTATCGTGGGATTGTCTTGATTAAACTAGAACGCTACCAAGAAGCATTGGCTAGCTTCGAGCATTCCTTAAATAGCGAATCTTCTAATCCCAATGCCTGGTATGGCAAAGCCTGTTGCTATGCTTTGCTAGGAGACGTGGAGCTAACAGTTAAAAATCTCTATCGAGCTTTTGACCTCAGTCCTAATTTGCATCGTCTGATGGCTAAAACTGAACCAATTTTCCAAGAGATGCAGCATTATCCAGAGTTTCAAGCCCTGTTTTAACTCCTTTAACGCCAAAACTCAGCAAAAGCTGCTTGAATACTGGATGACAACTGAGGCTTATAGGTTTGTAGATTTTTATTGAGAATTTATAATCAAATTTCAGTTTCATTTTTGAGGCATCAATCTATCTTCTGCCCCGGTTCTTATCGGTATTGTTACTCAAACTTGCATAATTTTGTTGGGGTGTGACAGTCAAAGCACTGACCCAAGACAGAGGCAATTACGGAAGTGGTTGCCTATACTGGTATGAATAAGCCCCCATAAATTTACTCTGTCAAGGTTAATAATCTGAGACAGGGATATGTCCTATCTAGGCTCTACTACTTTGTAGGATTAAGCTTAGAGATATCAAACAATTCAAGCCATGCTTGACACAGGTCAACTTCCCCTTAGTGGTGAACCTCTACTCTGGTTTCGGCAGGGCCTCCTTCTGGCCTCTACCAAAGAGTATGAGCAAGCAGTTGTCAGTTACGAGAGTGTGCTTAAGGTTCGGTCAGACTGCTTTGAGGTCTGGTACGAGCGTGGTTTAGCCTTGGAGAACTTGGGCGCGTATAACGATGCGATCGCCAGCTACGACAGAGCTTTACAACTCAAGCCCCCCAGGGATGTTGCCTGCACCATTTGGCAAAATCGGGGTGATGCTCAGCAATATGGTTTAGGAGAATATGCTGATGCGATCGCCAGCTACGACAAAGCTTTACAGATCAACTCAGAACATTACCAAGCTTGGCAAAATCGGGGTAACGCCTTGCTGTACGGCTTCAACCAATATGAGGCAGCGATCGCCAGCTACGATCAAGTTTTACACCTGAAGCCAGATTATTATCTCGCTTGGCGCAACCGAGGCAACGCCTTAATCGAACTCACTCGCTATAGTGAAGCGATCGCCAGCTACGACAAAGCTTTAGAAATTGAACCCAACGATCAAGCCGCTAGTTATGGCCGTAGCTGTGCCCTTGAGCGCTCAGGTCTTGCTTACAAGCAACCCACTACCAACCCAGTATGGTACGGTCGGGGCTACTCAGAGTTAAATCCTCTTGATGAAACTGCGATCGAAGCCAATGAAACAGCAGTTTTTACTAACTATCCTGACCGAAAGCAGACCCAAAAACCTGTCTTCGTGCTTGAAGATGAGCTGGGAACTCGCGAAATTCTCCTAGAGGAGTCTTCTTACTCCATTGGTCGAGATCCCAAAAGTGACATTTGCCTCCACTCCCAGTTTGTCTCCCGTCAGCACGCAACTTTAATCAAAATTTTGCGAGATGACGGCACCTATATTTATCAAATTGTAGATGGTGTCCTAGGGGGTAAGCGCAGTACTAACGGCTTACTCATTAATGGCCGCAAGCATCGGGTATGGGATCTTGCTCATGATGATGTAGTCGTCTTCGGCCCCCAAGCCCGAGGTATTTATCTCGCCTCTGCTCCATCGCCACTCGATGCTTAGAATATCTTCATATTTTATTCTTTTACAAAGAATTTACCTCCTAGCCTAGTAGCTTTACGGATCTAGCAAGAAATCTGTGGGATGTTAGAGGCAGGCAACCCAAGCCCGAACTTGTCTATTCAGGTTTTCTTCACCCTGGTAGGTATCCTTGCACTTTCGAGTAGCTGCAATATTCGTGTAGTTACCCGCTTCAGTCTCAACAGTTCTTCAGATTCGCACTTTAGAGGGAGGATAGTTGATTCGCTCTAAAGCTACAAATCGAGGCGTACTGCCTTATTTCGAGTCTGGACTCAGGGTTCATTTCTTTCGGTAAAGGCATCCTCCACCGTAAAAACTACTAATTATGGCATCTGCATTTTAGAAATTCATGAATTTCTGAAGAGCGCGTCATAGGGTGTTTTATTGCCAGATTTGAGATGTGAACCTGAGCGGGACTTGGTTTAGTCACAACATCAGCTGATTGATCGAGTGGCTGGTTGGGTGGAGCTTTGGTGGGTGTGTCATGCGATCGCCCATCAATCTGTTTTGGAGGGCCTAGAGCAACGGAAAAAGCCCTCCCACGAAAACAACCACTAAATTCTGATTGACACTAATCGAGTGAGCAAAGGGAGTTGACATGTCTGAACTGATTCAGGCCGTTCTGGACAACAATGAGAAGACTGATTTACGCCAATTTCTCAGGGACCTACGCCAACAGGAGCATCGCTACCTATTACGCAACGAGATTTTGAATGCGTTCTCGGCTTATTGTACAAACCATCAAAAGCCTGAACAGTTCTGCCATGCTTCTCATTTAGGCAGACTCATTGATTACACCCAAGAAATTATTCTGGATGAAGGCAGCTTTTGCTTTATTGTTCGTCCCCAAATTGCGGGTCAGGAAGTTTTTCGCCTCTCTGAAGACGACCTGACTGTGGATGTCATGACGGTGCAGGAACTGCTGGACCTGCGCGACCTCCTAGTGAATCGCTTTCATCCCAACGAAGGCGATGTTCTGGAACTGGATTTTCAACCCTTTTATGACTATTCACCCACTATCCGTGACCCGAAGAACATTGGTAAAGGAGTTCAGTTCCTCAATCGCTTCCTATCGAGCAAGTTGTTTCAAGACCCACAAGAATGGCAGGAAGCCCTGTTTAAATTTCTCAGCCTACACCGTCACAATGGCACGCAACTGCTAATTAACGAACGGATTAAGAGCCAGACTGAGCTTTCTTCCAAGGTTAAAAAAGCGCTGCAATTTGTCAGTGGACGCGCTGCTGATGCGGCCTATGAAACCTTTCGCTTTGACTTGCAAACGATGGGTTTTGAACCAGGATGGGGGAATACAGCAGGTCGGGTCAAAGAAACGTTGGAACTGCTAGACGAACTGATTGACTCTCCAGACCACCAGACCTTAGAAGCGTTCATCTCGCGAATTCCGATGGTGTTTCGAGTGGTACTGGTGTCTCCTCATGGCTGGTTTGGTCAAGAAGGAGTGCTGGGGCGACCTGACACAGGTGGCCAAGTAGTTTATGTACTCGATCAAGCTAAGAGTCTAGAGAAGCAACTGCAAGAAGATTTGTCTCTAGCAGGCTTAGATGTTGCCAAGGTACAGCCCAAGGTTGTGATTCTGACGCGGTTAATTCCGAACAGTGATGGCACTCGCTGCAACCAGCGTCTAGAGAAAGTGCATGGGACTGATAATGCCTGGATTTTGCGAGTGCCTTTGCGGGAATTTAATCCTAAGCTGACTCAAAACTGGATCTCTCGCTTTGAAATCTGGCCTTACCTGGAAACTTACGCGATCGATTCTGAGAGAGAACTTCTAGCAGAGTTTGAGGGGCGGCCTGACTTGATTGTGGGTAACTACTCAGATGGCAATCTCGTCGCCTTTTTGCTGTCTCGCCGACTCAAGGTGACTCAATGCAATGTGGCCCATGCTCTAGAAAAGTCAAAGTATCTGTTTAGTAATCTCTATTGGCAAGATTCTGAGGAACAGTACCACTTCTCGCTTCAGTTCACTGCTGATTTGATTGCCATGAATGCTGCTAATTTCATCATCAGCAGCACTTACCAAGAAATTGTCGGTACGCCTGATAGTATTGGTCAGTACGAGTCTTACAAGTGCTTTACCATGCCAGAGCTATACCACGTTGTGAATGGCATTGAGTTATTCAGTCCTAAGTTCAATGTGGTGCCACCAGGCGTGAACGAAGCGGTTTACTTCCCTTATACCCGCACTGAGGATCGCTTACCCGACGATCGCGAGCGCTTAGAAGAGTTACTTTTTACCTTAGAAGACCC
>DATNPE010000474.1:0-12960 GCA_036703355.1 Allocoleopsis sp.
GGCGTAGAAGCGGTGCTCTCACAAATTAAGGCAAAACGAATTGTCCGTCTCAATGTGTCTGGAGCCTTCCACTCACCACTGATGGCCGACGCTGCCGCAGAATTTCAGCAAGTTTTAGAAACCGTAGATTTTGCCGATGCTCAAATTCCGGTGTTGTCGAACGTAGAACCAACTCCTGCGATCGCCGCAACTGAACTGAAGCAACGCTTAGTGCAACAAATGACGGGTTCTGTGCGTTGGCGCGAAATCTCTCTGCGTTTACCCGAAGAAGGTGTGCAGCGCGTAGTAGAAATTGGTCCTGGCAAAGTCCTGACGGGTTTAATCAAACGCACCGCTCCTGATTTAGCGTTAGAGAATGTCAGCAGCGTCGCTGATCTCCCGAGTTAAGGGAGTTAAAGAGCAACCAGTATGGGTAAAAGCCGCGAGCCTCGAATTAGCCTCTTTCTCTACCACTTATTTAAGTGGTCGGTCGTTAGCCCCATGCTGCATGGCTACTTCCGAGGCCGAATTTATGGCGCAGAGCATGTGCCACATCAAGGACCACTGGTGGTGGTGAGTAACCATGCCAGCGACTTCGACCCACCCATCGTCTCTTGCTGTGTCCGCCGACCCGTGGCTTATATGGCCAAGGAAGAACTATTTCGCGTGCCAGTGCTGAAGCAAGCAATTCGGCTCTATGGCGCTTACCCTGTGAAGCGAGGATCAGCAGACCGCAGTGCAATTCGAGAGGCGATGGCTTCTCTAGATCAAGGCTGGGCCGCAGGTATTTTTCTGCAAGGCACTCGCACCATGGACGGTCGGATTCCTAGCCCCAAACTAGGTGCAGCCTTAATTGCGGCTAAAGCACAAGCGCCGTTGCTGCCTGTGAGTCTGTGGGGCACCCAAGCCATTATTCGTAAAGGCTCAGCGATACCTCGTCCTGTCCCATTAACGATTCGGATTGGTCGGCCCATTTTGCCGCCTCAATCCACAGAACGCGAAGAATTGGAAGCTGTGACGCAGCAATGTGTGGAAGTGATTCACGCCATGCATGACTTGGGTCGCTAAACCAGATTGACTTTCAGGCGGGAAAACTACTACCAGAGAGAGTTTGCGCGTAGCCAAAGATACCAAGAAAATAGGCATGGTTCTAGTCTTGTCTTGGATTAGCACCAACGGCAAATTCTTGGTCTATTTTCTGCTGCCAATATGAACGAACGACCTGCCAGGGATTTCTGGGATCGACTGAATAATGTGGCACTCGTTCGCTTTTTATTACTATTTGCCTCCGGTTGGGCTTTAGTGCAGTTACTCGCATATTTTGAGACTGTCATTGTCACATTCTCGCTAGCAGCTATTCTAGCCTTGCTACTCAATTACCCAGTGCGATGGTTGCAGCAGTTTTTGCCTCGTAGTTTAGCGACTGGTTTAGTCTTTATTTTTAGTTTGGTACTGTTTGGTAGTCTGGCCATTACGGTCGGCTTTACTTTAGCTTCTCAGGCACAAGAGTTAGTTAACCGGATTTCGGAGGTTCTGACTTCTTTAATTCCATTAACAGAACGGATTGAACACTTCTTCCGCGATCGCAACATTCCCATCCAGCTTGATCAAGTCCAAAGACAATTTCAGAACCAATTTTTGTCAGAAGTTGGCTCAAGCATTGGGTTTGGTCTAGCAGCTATAGGTATGTTTTTTTCTAACTTTATTAACTTTATTTTGATTACCGTCGTGGCTTTTTTCATGCTACTCGACGGCAAACGACTTTGGCACTTCTTGATTAAGTTGGTTCCTAGCCCGCTGCGGGCACGTTTCACAGTGGTGGTGCAGCGCAAGTTTTTAGGATTTTTTCGTGGGCAGTTTTTGTTGACTGTGTTTTTGACCACAACTAGCTTTTTGGTGTTTTTAATTCTACGAGTACCCTATGCTTTACTGCTAGCCATGATCGTTGGGATTCTAGACGTAATTCCTGGCATTGGTGCCACGCTAGGAGTTGGGTTAGTTTCCCTGATCGTGTTATCTCAAAATGTTTGGTTAGCGCTACAAGTGTTAGTTGCTTCGGTGGTTTTGCAGCAAATTCAAGATAACTTCATTGCGCCACGGGTCATGCGAGACTCCCTCAACATCAACCCTGTAATTGTCTTTTTCTCCTTGTTGGTTGGAGCAAGAGTGGCGGGTTTATTAGGAATTTTTTTGGCAATTCCTACGGCTGCTGTTTTAGTCAGCTTGTTTGAAATTGATGAAATGAAAGCGGAACCTCCAGAGAAGATCTTGCAAGAGGACAGGCTACCAGGAGACACGCTAAAATGAGCCGAGTTTAAGCGGTAGTTGCAAGATGGCAGAGTTAGAGAGTGTCAGGGCCGAGTTAGCAGAGATGTTGGATGAGGCCGAGTGGAATTGGTTAAAGCCTCATGCCCAACGTGATGTCTTGTTGGTTGTAGCGCCAGAACTAAATTTATTGGATGTGGGTGTAGCGATCGCCAGTGATAACGTGCCAGAAGTTCAGAATTGGATTCAGCAAAACTTGCTAACCAAGCCAACTGCTACTCAGTTATCTGACTGGAACAACGACCAAGAGAAACGATTTAATGCCTTGATTGTGCAGCCTTATGTCTTAGTGCAAGAGCCAGCCTCCACTAACGCTGCGTAAGTTTGTCAGCTAGTGATAGAGCAAGGGCAAACTAGGAATAGAGCCAGAAATAGGGCCAGTCAGGGAGAACTATGGGTGGTTTCCTCTGAGGCATGAGAGGTGTTGAGCAGATGGCTCAGGCGGGAACCAGTCCGACCCGTTGCCACCCAAAGTACAGCCCTGGCACCATCACGCACAACCTTCTCAAGCGGTTCTGGCGATCGCCCTGAGGGACCTGCGATCGGCTTAAAGTCAATGCCTCGGCTTCCTAGCACAATTTCTCCAATCACGCGGGCTCGGCGCATATGGTAGTCCGAAGTAATCAGGTAGATGCTATGGACGCCTTGAGCTTTGAATTTATCAACTAAAGTCGTGAAATTTGTGACCGTGTCCTCTGCTTCTTGGTCAATTTTGATGCGCTCAAGATCAACTCCAGCTTCTGAAAACACCCACTCTGTGTATTCTGGGGGACTGCCACTCGAAACCCAAACAGGCAATCCAGGGTGTTGACGAGCAAATTGAGCGGCAAAGACTTCTCGATCGGGTGCTCCACCCAGCACTAATACTGCTTCGGGCTGCTGAAAGTAGCTTTTAATTTCTCGATAGCCCAGCCAGAGGACAGCAGGCAGTAACAGCATCAACCACGGAAACGATTTGCGGCGAGACTGATGCTTTTTTGAGCGTTTAGATGGCTGTGCTCTGGAATAGGTAGCTTCTCTCGACCGCATACTTAAAATCGTGAATAGTGTAACCTGGAGCGGCCAGGTTGCTCCGAACCCGACCATGAGTGATTCCCCAGTAAAAGAGTACCCTCAAATTTAAGCAAACTTGTGGACAATCACTCTTTTAGGGTGAAATCTCTGCTCTTTGACAACTCTGAGCCGAAGCTCCTTAGCATGGTTCACCTAATCTAACGAATAGTCAGGAAAGAGCGCTTGATTTTGCTGGGCGATCGCCAACTCAGAGGGGTACCCTGAAGATCGGTAGCAGGAATTTAGCAGCATTGGAGGGTTTATGGCTAGCTACTCTTTCCCAGACGATTTTACTTGGGGTGTAGCCACTGCCTCCTACCAAATTGAGGGAGCAGTTGCAGAAGATGGCCGACAACCCAGCGTTTGGGATACCTTCAGTGCGACTCCGGGCCGCGTCTTAAACGGGGATACAGGTGAGATTGCCTGTGATCATTACCATCGCTACAAAGAAGATATCGCCTTAATAGCCCAATTGGGGATCAAGCATTACCGCTTCAGCATTGCTTGGCCTCGAATTATGCCGACTGGTACAGGCGCAGTCAACGAAGCAGGGATTGATTTTTATCAGCGTTTAGTCGATTGCCTCCAAGAGCATGGCATCACCCCTCATGCCACCCTGTTTCATTGGGACAGCCCTCAAGCCCTAGAAGACCGCTTTGGCTCTTGGCAAAGTCGCGATATGGCCCAAGCCTATGCAGATTATGTTAGCGCGGTGGTCAGTCGCCTGGGCGATCGCATTACCCACTGGATGACGATCAATGAGATTTCTTGCTTTACCCACATGGGCTATGCGGTGAATCAAATTCCGGTTCATGCACCCGGAACCACTGTCAAGACGTTAAAAGAAGTTTGGCAAACTTCTCACCATGCAATTTTGGCCCACGGCTTAGGGTGCCAAGCCATTCGGGCCGCTTCTCCTGGGCCTTGCTCCGTGGCTTTGGTGGACAACTTCACGACCACCGTGCCATTGATTGAGTCACCCGAACATATTGCAGCCACGCAAAAAGCCTTTGGTTCGCTCCTGTCCAATGGCGGCATTATTTTTCCGGTTTTAACTGGAGCTTATCACCCCGACTTACTAGAGAAACTGGGTGCGGATGCGCCAGATATACAAGATGGCGATCTAAAAAATATTCACCAGCCCCTTGATGCGATCGGCCTCAATATCTACTTCGGCAGTTACGTTCGAGCGGCTGACAACGAACAGGGCTACGAAGTTTTGGCATTTCCCCAAGGCTATCCTCGGATGCACATGCCCTGGCTGCATATTGTCCCTGAAAGCATTTATTGGAGCATTCGCCATATCAGCGAAACTTTGGGTAAACCCGACTTACCTGTGTTCATCACCGAAAACGGGTGCGCCGCTCAAGATGAAGTGCGACCCGATGGCACGGTCATGGATAGCGATCGCATTATGTATCTGCGCCAGCACCTCAAGTCAGCTCAGAGAGCCATCAGTGAAGGCTATCCGCTCAAAGGCTACTTTCTCTGGACCTTTATGGACAACTTTGAATGGGCTTGGGGCCGCGATCGCCGCTTTGGTATTGTTTACACCGACTACCCTACCCAAACCCGTATTCCCAAGGTTAGCTACCATTGGTATAGCGAGTGTATTCGTCAAAATCGCGTTGTGTAGCTCCGAACTAGGACAGTGAGACTTCAATGCAGGTAAGTATTAAAAACAACAATTTTTGCATTGAACTTAACTTCTGGGAAAAGCTGTGGTCTTTGCAGTTCAATCACACTTGGCAGATTCCCCTCCACCACATTGAACAGGCAACGACAACCGCACCTGTGAATAATTGGCAGAAACTCAATTGGAAAGAAGTGAAGCTACCCGGAACATTTGTGCCCGGAGTGATTAAAGCGGGAACTTACTACAGCGATCGAGGCAGAGAGTTTTGGTACGTCACAGCGGATCAAAATTACTTAACGCTCGAACTCAAAGATGAGTTTTATCAAAGAGTGATTTTGACTGTAGAACAAAATCAGCGCTTAGTAGCGCAGTTGCATTCAAATATGAATAATTAGGAGCTTCCCCCGTTCTGGAATGCCCGTTAGGGCTATGAATCAGGGGACGGGAGGGGGCCGCAGTGTATTCACGCAAAAAGTCTACTGCGCTTTCGTCGTCGTTGCCCAGCCTTTTATAAGTAATTGCCTAAGTGAAAATCCTTAAGAGTTAAATGGATTTGGTAAAATTCATCACCCATAAAATGCGGGACTGCTCTAGGTCTGAATTTGGCTCTCAGGTCTTCGCATTGGTGCTTCATGCAAACTTCATCAAATACAGCCCAGACTACATCGTTACTTTAAGTAGAGATTAAATAAATCAAGCCAAATTAAGAAGAGATTAAACAGGGTTAACCTTGAATTAACTATTTCTAAATCTTGGAATCTTATTTAAGACTTGCTTTTTACACTATGAATTCTGCTGTACTGGCCACGGGCTGAAACAGCCAAAGCAAATCTGTTCTATCCCTATTTCATCAGGATAGATGCCTTTTTTTGCGAATTTGCTAAGTCCATAACTTGGAGGTGCCAAGTAGCCATGATCTCTATTTCCTCCAGAAAAGTGGTTAGATTTCTAGCATTTGTTGTTCTAGGGTTACTTTCATTCAGTTTGCTAGGACAACTCTCCAAGGTTTTGTGGGGTGGTGATCACCAGTGGATAGTCCCCCTAGCTCATGTCTTTGACCTCGATCGCGAGAAAAATCTTCCCAGTCTATATTCGGCTGCAACGCTCTTCATTTGCGCTTTTCTGCTGGCAATGATTACCTGGGTGAAGCGTCAAAACCGCGATCGCTATGTTTGGCATTGGGGATTCTTGTCCTTGATCTTTCTCTTGCTGGGCACTGATGAATGGACCAGTCTGCATGAAAAAACCATTGAACCGCTAAGGGCAATGCTCGGCAGCAATGGTGGTGGCGCTTTGCACTTTGCCTGGGTGATTCCTGGCGCTCTTTTTGTGGGTCTGGTCGCGATCGCCTATTTCAAGTTTTTGATCGATTTGCCCTCCCGGACACAACGGTTGGTTCTCATGGCTGGCACGCTCTATGTGGCTGGATCTTTAGGCATGGAAATGATCAACGGAGCCTATGCTAACCAAAACGGATCGCGCATCTGGGGCACGCAAGGCTTGAGAGCTAGCCTGGAAGCATTGGTCTACACACTGATGATGACCTGTGAAGAAACGCTAGAGATGATTGGAATCGTGATTTTTATCTACACGCTGATCTCTTACCTAGGCGATTGCATTCAAGAAGTCCGCATTCGCATTGACACTGATAGACACCCGGTTCTAGCCGATGCGGTTGCTGAGGTGGCGCTACCTAATAGAAGACAAGCCTAGGAAGTTTTTAAGTTTTGTAGGTATTGATGGAGCAGCCCAATCACGATCGCAGGTTGTTCTAGCTGTGGCAAAACGCCTGCATCAGGAATGACCTGAAACGCTTGCACAGCTTCGGAATTTAGTGCGGCTAAGCGTCGCCCTAAACTAACACTGGTAAATTGGGCTTGCTCCCCCCACAGAATGTAAGTGGGTACGGTGAGCTGTGCTAGGTACTGAGCTAAGTCAAAGTAGAGATCGCCACGCAAAAAAGCCAGCGCCGCATATTCAGCATTGGGTTGCTGAGCTGAAGTTAAGTAAGCCGCTACCATCTCCGCCGAAACTCGCCCAGAACGGGCAAACAGAAATCGTTCTAGAAAATTTCGTACCGCCAATTCATTCGTGGCTCCTAGCGTGTAGATGAAGCTGTCTAGGAGGGGTGTGCGAATGACTTGCAAGGGCAGACGACGGCCTGCACTTTGACCAAAGTCATCAAATCCGGCGGGACAGACCAAAAAGAGCGATCGCACCAAGTTGGGCTGTTGAATCGCTAGACGAATCGCGATCGCCCCTGGAAGGGAGGAAGCAACCACAGAAACAGGCTGATCACTCACCTGTTGCAGAAACTCTCCTAAAGTCGTCAAATAATCAACCACTTGGTAATCCCGCACTGGGTGGGCAGATTGTCCCCAACCGATCAAATCTGGCGCGATAATTCGGTGAGTGGTAGCAAATGCCGCGTAGACCTTGGACCACTCATAAGCTGAGGCTCCACCCCCAAAGCTGTGCAAGAAAACCAGCGGAGGCAGCTCGGCACGATTAGCTGGAAACCACGCTTCTGGTCGATCAGCTTGAGTGTAGTAAGTGATCGAACCTAAAGAGGTTTGCACGACGCTTTGCCGAAAACCAGGCGGTTGAAACTGGAGCATATCTTACCAAGCTCAATATCTTCACTCCTTAGGATATGAAACAAGCCCTCCCCCTGGTGACAGCGATCGCCCTCTCTTTAGCAAGTACAGTGCCAGCCCATGCTGCTTTGCCCGACCCAGAAACCTACGATTTTGTCACCGAACGCTACAGCTTACTGCTAGAAAACACCAGAAGCGGCTGTAGCAACTATGCCAATCCTGCCACCCTGTCTCAAGCATCAGACAACTCACCCCTGTTGAGTGTGAGTATTCTCCAAATGCGAGGAGAACAGGGCGGTTCCTTGTGTAACGGAGTCTTCGAGTTCAAGCAGCTCAGTGTGAATTGCCAAACGGCAGAAGTAACTTACCGTGATTTGATTGGTTCACCCGCTAATTGGACCGAGCAGCCCTACCAAAATGGAGATCTGGCGAATAAGGTTTGTTCGCTACTTTATTAGTGGAGACAAAATTGCTCCATACCCTTGAGCGGATCGCTGGAAAGCAGTATGGCCCCTAGAAACTCCATGTCGTGGGATGCAGGCCGATTTTTAAAGACATTGGCCTACTTTGATGTCATTCCTCTGTTCAGTTGCTTACAACAACTATTCAAAGGCCAAGCTCAGCATCCGAGCCATTTCCCCACTGGAGCAAACCGCATGGGTATCGTTTTAGTAGCAGGAGCAGCCAGCAATCTGGGACAGCAAGTGGTCCAGCAATTGCTTACAAAAGGCTATCAAGTGCGATCGCTGGTACCAAATTTAGAGCAAGGGCAAGCAATGGGAACACAAGCAGAGTTGCTGGTGGCAGACCTCGCTCAACCCGAAACGCTAACTCCGCAGACTTTGGGCAATATTGATGCGATCATTTATTGCCCGAATCCGGTGCCATCTGCTGACATTCATACTCCAAGCCCAACCGCAGCCCTTGATGTGCAAAATCTGGTGCAAGCTGCTTGTGCCCTGAGTCAGCCTGGGGCAACGACCATTTTTGATTTCACTTACCCTTCAGCGAATTTGAAAGAGCTTTGGGGCGCAGTTGATGATGTTGTGATGGGAGGTGTGAGCCAAAGCGAAATTCGCCTCGACGATCGTACTGCCTCATTTATGGGTAATGTCTCGACTGCGAACTCTGGCGGCTTTGCTTCCATCCGCACGCGCAACTTCCCTGCGATCGCCCTAGGCAATTACCAAGGCATCAAGCTACGAGTCAAGGGTGATGGCAACCGCTATAAGTTTCTGCTGCGAACTGAGGAAAAGTGGGACGGCGTCGCTTATTCCTACTCCTTCGATACGGTTGCCGATCAGTGGATAGATGTCGAAATTCCCTTCAGTGCCTTCATTCCAGTCTTTCGGGCTAAGACTATCCCCAGCGATGGTCCAATTGATGCCAACCGAATCTGCTCCTGCCAATTCATGCTGAGCAAGTTTGAGTACGACGGAGGCTTAAACCCTCACTTTACCCCTGGTCGTTTTCAACTCCAGATCGCCTCTGTCAAAGCTTACGGTGGACCCACTTTGCCCCAATTTGTCTTGGTTAGCGTCCCCATATCGATCCAACCAGATCAATCCGAGAGTGATTTAGCCTCGCTTTCACAGGAAGAAGAGACGGTGCGATCGAGTAGCGTTCCCTATACGATTATTCGTCTCCACCAATCCACAACCTCACCCAGCGATCGCTTTTCAGAGACAGTTAGTCCAAAAGCTATTGCCGAGTTGTGCGTACAGGCTTTAGCACAACCTGAAGCTTGCAATCGTACTTTTGTAAAAGCGGTGAATTGAGGGTGATCTTGAGAGAGCGATCGCTCCCCAAGCAGGTAAGGTAAGGATCAGAACTACAGATCAAGTATCCTCAACGCTAATGCCACCCCTGACGGAACTGACAGTTGAAGCAGCCCACCAGATCCTGCAAACCTTTACTTGTATCGAGCAAGGCTCCAAGGATTCACCGCCCCCTAATGATTTAGTGCGGCAAGCTCTTATATTCGCAGGCGATCGCTCTGATTATCAAATCTTTGGTGTTTGCGCGGACACAACGGCTCAAGGCTTAACCGCTCTCAAAAGCTACTTGCCAGCCCTC
Organism: Allocoleopsis sp.; assembly: GCA_036703355.1. Classification (GTDB taxonomy): domain Bacteria; phylum Cyanobacteriota; class Cyanobacteriia; order FACHB-46; family FACHB-46; genus Trichocoleus. The sequence goes on from DATNPE010000474.1 coordinate 9,667, forward strand.
GGTTATAGCGCTGACTCACTTGAAGTCAATCCTCTTGAAGGTCCGGTGTACATCAAGTTCAACTCCAAAACTGGGTTGTGTTACGCCGCCTCTTACTCAGGTTCCCATCGCGGAGTTTTGGTTTCCTGCCAATCGGCTCAAAGCAGTGGCATCAATGAAACCTACGGTCACTTACCTCTGAACTTATTTTTGACCGCAGACTGACTGTGCCAAAGCCTAGGTTGCCACTGTTTAGGCTGACCTAGGCTCAAAGCTCTTAAAAGTTATAAAGTACAGAGCTAAAACGGAAAGCTCTAGATGTTAAAGCATTGCCCGACGTAAGGCTCGGCGTTGCTCTGACGAGAGAGCTGCAACCACTTGCTCAGGCCCAGACGACTCAAACAACTTCACCAGATCCCAAAGTTCCTCATCTTCGTTCTGAGACGCAATCGGATCTAAAACTTCATCTGCTTCGGGATGCCGACAAACGCCACCGTCACAATTCAGCCCTAGTTGATGCCAATAGAGGGTCGGGACACTCCACCCTCGCTGACCAAAATGCTCGTGATTCAACAATCGAGATTCTAGATAAGCTTTGGGAGAGGCGTAATATTTTTGCTCTCTTGGGTAGGGCACTGTGAAGCAGCCAAACGCTTTCCGGTACTCTTCAGAATCCAGTATGGCTGTCACCAACTGAGCTGCCCCCTGCTTCATCAAAATATCGCAATACAGTTGGATTTCTTCTTGATTCATGGGAGCGCGACCCATGAACTTTTTAAAGCACCAATCTAAAAACTTGAGATTAGAAGCATGGTGATAAAAAGCTTGCAGAAACACCTCTGAGTGGCCCAATTCCTTAAGGAATCGTCTGACTCCAATCTTATCTTTCAGAAAGTTCTTCTCCATTTGGGCAAGACTTTGACGCTCATAGGCGTAAGGTTGCCGTTCTAGAACTTGCCGATAAATTTGCGTTAAGGCAAAGTGACGCTCTTCAGGGGAAGAGTGACGACTGACCGTGATCGCTTGAACTTGATTCATGTTGAATCTCCCGTAAAGGTATTGAGCTGAAGTACCTGAATCGGGCATCGAGAGTTAGGAAAGCTGTTAATTAGGCGTGAGACTGGAGCGATTGCAACACGATATCTAGGTAGGGGCGGACCAAACTGCTACTGACAGCAGACAAACTGCTATTAATGGCTTCTTGTAAAGCGCGATAGGCGATCGTGCATTGGCTCGTTTTGCGATGGGCTAGTAGGATCGTGTCGAGCCAAGACATCATTTGTTCTTTAAAGAAAACTTCGTCGTCTCGCAAAATTGAGACCGCAATGTAACGCAAAACTTCGGTCATATCGTACTTACAACGCTGACCATGCTGCTGAATGATCTCTGGGTACGCCTGGGCTAGCTTTCGTAAGGCTTGGAGAACCAACTTATCGCTCTGATCCCGCAACTGCTGATAAGTTTCTAGGCGTACTTTATAGCTTTGCAGGTATTGCTCTAGTGGGTTCAGTTCCTGAGCGTTAAGATAGCGACCATCCGCTTCTAAAATATTTTTCTCTAGAGTGTGATTGAGTGTATGCATCATGGTTCAGCGCTGAACTGGATCACTAAAGGCTGCTTCTTTCTCAGACTGCCCTGAGGCAATAACAAGCTCAACAGATCGCAGCGATTCTTAATACAATCTTTGACTGTTCATGCATGACCCAAAGACAGCATGCCACCACTGAAGTGAAGCCTTGAGGCACGCTGAAGCTATGCCAGTTTGCTGAAGGACAAGTTAGCCTAGGAATATCGGTAAGTGCTTGAGATAAACCATCAGCCAACAGGTCAGCCACAGCAATGAATTGGATTGTAAGTTTAGTTGGAAAAGCTCTGGGGATCGCATTGCTCTTTAGCGGTGGCACAGTTTCGACAGCCATCTTGTTAGGAATTGCTGCTAGCCATGCGACAGGTGGCATTCTAGCGTTGCTGTCCATGTTGCTGGTTTTCTTTGGTCTAGCACCTGCTCTCCTTGGTGCTGGGTTGATGTTCTTAGGGGCATCGGCCAAACGGCGATTAATTCGAGAGCGTTTCTTCCAGCTCTTGCACATCAAGCAAGGCCGTCTCTCGCTGCTAGACTTTTCTGCGGCTGCCCGTCTGGAACCTGCGATCGCGCGTCGCCATTTGGATGGTTGGGCCAAAGAATTCGATGCGACATTCGAAGTCAGTGATGAAGGCGAAATCTATTATGTGTTTGCACCTATCGCTCCAGCATCCGTTTCATCCCCGTTCTATGGCCGCGAGCTTCTCCCCTCGCTCAATTACTGGATGCGACGGCTAGAGGGAATTCTTTAAAAATTCAAATTGGCCCTAAGCCAGTTGAGAAGTGGTTCGGACTGGTTGAGAATCAACGAGCAGTTGAGCCACAGCTTGTATCGAAATATCATGGAGCTATGATTAGATAGTCTTATCGACCATCCAGGCAAAAGAGCAACTTTTGAGCAGGATGGCGATCGCCAAAAACTTTTTCCCTGAGGCTCTTTGAGCATTTTAAGTAGTATGATTTAGGGAGTGGCGATCGCTACCTTCACCTTATCGATCGTCATCTTTCAGCAGGCGCAACGCTCCCAGTTGATTGCTGAGTTCTTCATATTTTGTTACAAAAGGTGAAGAACTGTTTCAATTGAGAACCTGCATGTTCGGCGGTCTTACTGGTTTGACAACTCCTCCCGGCGCAGGCACTGACTTTGGTGAGCGTATGCTCAACACCGTCGCCAGCCAATGCATTCGTCACCTGTTTACACAGAGCGAATCAGTGGAGGTTGCTGTCCGTTGCTTCCCTTCCAGCAAACTCCTCCAGGGCAGCATTGACAGTTTCAAAATGAGCGGTCGGGGCTTAGTCATCCGTAAGGATTTCTGGGTCGAAGAAATGTCATTTGAAACCGATGCAGTTTCAATTGATTTTGGTTCGGTTTTAGGTGGCAAAATTCGTCTAAAGCAGCCGACGCAAGCGGTCGCCCAGGTGACCTTGACAGAAGATGGCATTAACCAAGCATTTCAATCAGAACTGGTCCAAAAGCGACTGCAAAACCTCACCATGACCGAACTCACCAACTTGTCTGGAGGGGAACCCGTTTCATTTCGGGAAGTGCAGTTGCAGTTGTTGCCCGATAACCGAGTCAAAATTTTGGCTAAAACCGATTTGCCTAACTGTGATGCGGTGCCTGTCAGCATGAGTGCAACGCTGGATGTGGAGCGGCGGCGACGCATTCTCTTCCAGAATTCACAGTTTGATGCCGAGGCGGTACCAGAAGAACTACGTAGCCTTTCGGAGAT
>DATNPE010000475.1:0-3242 GCA_036703355.1 Allocoleopsis sp.
ATGCTTGGTATGACATGAGCGCTCGCAAACCAGGCGAGTTAGGAGTTGTGGGCTTAACTGGAACCGAATATTTAGAACTTTTAGCAGCAGCAGGTTACCATCCCGAAAATTACCCCGTCTGCCAAGCTAAGGGCCAGTACCAAATCTGGCAACGAGTTTCCGAAACTGCGACTCCTAAGGCGATCGCGCGGGCCATTGCTGAACTCAAGCGAGAAGATCCCAACTTTCGGGTGGCAGGAGTTGCCTCGGCTCAAGCCTTAACCTGGGCCAAGGGTAACGATCCTGTGTTGGCCTCTATGCAAAAGTTGAGTAATTTGTTTCACCAGAAGGTGGCTCCTCTGCTCACCACTGAGGCCGCGAATGGTCATCAGAGCTTTTCTGATTTGGATCAGCACTCTACGATCACTCGGCAACTCAGCTACCGTCGAGCCTTGCTTTATCACCTCCTGCTCCAAACCAGTTGTTTTCATTGTTGGGGTCAAGGGATGTGGACTGACTATGCCCGCATTCTTTACAGCCGAGGTAAAGAAAATATCTCAAATAATTTTTAGCTAATCGCTCTTTTAAGCCGATTCAAGATAAGTTGATAAAACCGTGATGCTGTGTTGATAAGCCATGAAAATTTTCACTTTAATGAGCGATGGAAAATTCAACGAAGCACTAGTTTGAAACATTACCGATCAGGTTTTGCCAGAAAGGTTAACTTAAAATGAGCGATCCTACCTAAAAAATAAATTGCTGCAATTCTGCTGCAAGCGTTCATTCACTCATGGCTTAAAGTCTCAGTAAATTTATATTTTTGGGTATTAATTGCAACAAAACTAACATTTTGTGCAGGGATGTTTGAGAAGCTCAAAGTCCTGTTAAATCAAGCAATGGTGTGTTAAGCTTGACTCGAAGAGTTTTATTCGGTTGTAGGGTTTGTTTTCTGATTTCGACAGGCATCTCTCCGAATTTAAATCTCTGCAATTCCTTGAATCTGGAGAGTTCCATGTCCATTTACGTCGGTAATCTGTCTTACGATGTTACGCAAGACGATTTAAATGCCGTTTTTGCAGAGTACGGCACTGTTAAAAGAGTTCAACTTCCCTTAGACCGTGAGACAGGTCGCCCTCGTGGTTTTGGCTTTGTCGAAATGTCCACTGAGGCAGAAGAAACCGCAGCAATCGAAGCACTGGATGGCGCTGAGTGGATGGGCCGCGACCTGAGAGTCAACAAAGCGAAGCCTCGCGAAGAGCGGAGCAACAGCGGTGGTGGCAGAGGCCGTGATGGCGGCAATCGCTTCAGCAATAGCTGGGGCAACAGCGGTGGCGGTGGCGGCGGTGGCAGCAGAGGCTACTCCCGGTACTAATCGTTTCATAAGACTTGAGGCACTGGCTTTATTTAGTTAAGCTTGTAGTCATCCAGGTAACCAATACTCATAGTGATTCAGAGGCTAACTGAGGGGTAGACAGAATGACCCAAATTGTTCTGGGTGAAAACGAAGGAATTGAGTCAGCGCTACGTCGTTTCAAGCGTCAAGTTTCTAAAGCTGGGATTCTCGCTGATGTGAAGCGTCAACGGTTTTTTGAAACTCCGCTGGAAAAGCAGAAGCGTAAAGCATTAGCAAGACGGCGCAAGCATCGCTTTCACTAAGCTAGGGCTATAAACAAAGCGAAGAGTTGTCAGTTGGCGCTCTTCGCTTTTAGTTTGAAGCGGGCTGAGCGATCGCTACCACTTGACGCTGACTCGCTGCTTGCACAAATCCCTTAAAAATTCTCTGCTGCAAGAGATCATCAGGAGCAAGTTCTGGGTGCCACTGAACTGCGATCGCCCAAGGATGATGCTGGTGTTCTATCGCTTCAATCACACCATCGGGGGCTTGAGCCGCAACACGCCAACCTGTAGGGGCGGCTTCAGCAGCTTGGTGATGCCAAGACACCACCTTCACTTCTGTTTTGTGATGCAGTAGAGCGGAGAGCCGAGTCCTCAGAAGGATTTGCACGACATGCTCAACGCCCTGGGACTGGTCGGCACGGTGAATGATGGACTCGCCAAATTCATCGGGAATATGCGAAACCAATCGTCCACCGCTCACGACTGTAAAAATTTCTAGACCTCGGCAAATTCCTAAGAGCGGAATATTTGTTTTTAGAGCCAGGTTGGCAAGCCCCAGTTCAAAGGCATCCCGTTCGGCATTGATGCGGTAGATGCTGGGATGGGTTGAGCCATCATATTCGGCTGGGTCGATGTCACCCCCACCGGAAAAGAGCAGGCCATCGACGAAATCAAGGATTCGTGCCTGGTGCAGTTCGCCGGGAGTGAGCAATACAGGGATTCCGCCTGCCCGTCTGACTGCATCAATGTAGTTGCTAAAGAGAGAGTAGTGGCCTGTTTCAGATTTGCAGGAAGTTGTGATGCCGATAATGGGCGGTTTCGTGGAGGAGTTGGGGGAAGGGAGAGGGAACAACATGCTACGCAATCACCATAAGCAAAACGGCTAGGAGAGCGCAGTCTCAAAATTGGAGTGCGATCGCCCGCTTTATGATCAACCACACTGGGATCGTCTTCTATTACTAAATTTCCCTAATTTGCCCCAGAGTTGGCATGATCCCAAACTAATTCTTGAGGGTTGCTGCCTAGAATACTTCAGTGGCCTCTGAGCGAACTGTGTCTAAGCTGGCAGACTTGAATGCAGAATTTGTCTAAACTCTAAGGCTCTGAATTGGCTGGTGTGGTGAAGTAGCGATCGCAGGCATTGGAGTCGCAGGCAGGATAGGCAGAGTGGTAAACGTGGGTGCGTTGACCGAAGAGGGTGTAGCGGTTGTCTCGCACTTGTTCGTAAATGCGATCGCCGCTCCATTTGAGGCCAGGGAGGGCACGATAGGCGGCAACGAAGAGGTTACCTAGGGGTAAGAGTTGTCCAATTTCTTCAGCGGCATCGCTCCCTTGCCAGCGTCGTTCTGGGGCTGCGGCATCAATTAAGATCATGCCGAGTTCGCAGTCTTGAGGGGTGACGTTCCAGCGTTGCGGGTTTTCGGGGTCTTGCATGGGGATGTACTGGAAGCGATCGCCTTTGTCGAGGCTTTCAAGGAGTTGAACGAGGGTAACGCAGAGGTTGCATTTGCCGTCGTAAATTACGGTGTAGGGCATGGGGTGTTTTTAAGGGTGCTGTTTCTATTTTGAATCAATCTCTCTTGCTAAATCCGATCCCTTGGGGGCACTCGCCCCCAAACCCCCGCTGAGGGACGGTTGCGTCCCTC
>DATNPE010000476.1:0-3669 GCA_036703355.1 Allocoleopsis sp.
CAGCACCCCCAGCAATTACCCCAGTACCAGGGGCAGCAGGCCGCATCATAACTTTGGCTCCACCACCTTCGCCTGTTGCAGGGTGAGGGATCGAGTTAGCCTTAGTCAGAGGCACTTCGACAATGTGCTTCTTACCATCAGCTACACCCTTCTTAACTGCGCCGATCACGTCGCTGGCTTTCCCTACACCGACACCCACTTGGCCGCGTTCGTTGCCAACAACGACGATCGCACGAAAACTAAGCTTTTTACCGCCTTTCACTACCTTGGTGACGCGGCGGATTTGCACAACTCGCTCTTGCCAGTCGGTTTCTTTCTCGCGAGTGCGGTTGTTTTTACGACGATTCGCCATGTTTCTGTCCTGAGTTTTGATAACCTGAAGCGATATCTAGTTTTGAGCTTTGTACTTACAATTCAGCAAGTTTTTGCTAAACGCAGCTCTAATAGCAATGACAGGATACCTAGAAGTCTAGCCCACCTTCCCGAGCTGCATCTGCTAGAGCCTTAACGCGACCGTGATAAAGATTACCACCCCGATCAAAGACCACTTGCTTGATGCCTTGCTCAAGCGATCGCTGAGCAATTAATTTACCCACTTCAATAGAAGCATCACAGGTAGAGCCAGACGACAACTTCGACTTCAGGTCTGCTTCTAGAGTCGAAGCAGAGGCTAGGGTACGCTGCTTACTATCATCAATGACCTGGGCATAGATGTGTTGGTGAGAACGGAAGATTGATAGCCGAGGACGTTCTGTTGTGCCTACAACATCTCGGCGAATGCGACGATGCCGACGACGAGTTGATTCTTTACGACTAAGCTTCATATCTATTTCTTCCCTGCCTTGCCAGCCTTACGTCTGACGAATTCACCTGCGTAGCGAATACCCTTGCCTTTGTAAGGTTCAGGTGGACGAACCGCTCGAATACGGGCCGCAATATTTCCAACGATTTCTTTATCGATACCGCTAACAACGACGTTGGTGTTGTTCTCTACGGCCATTTGCACACCTTCGGGTGGCTCGATCTGAACTGGATGGCTGTAGCCAACGTTCAACACCAAGTTACGCCCTTGAACTTGCGCCCGGTATCCAACCCCTTGAATTTCGAGGCGACGCTGAAATCCTTGAGAGACCCCTTCCACCATGTTGGCAACTAGGGTACGGGACAAACCGTGGCGCTGACGAGCCGCGCGGGATTCATCACGACGCTTCACAAGCAGGGTCTCACCTTCTTGCTCTACAATCACTTCATTCGGTAGAGTCCTAGAAAGTTCACCTTTTGGGCCTTTTACGGCAACTTGCTGACCCTCGATCGTGACAGTCACTTTCTGAGGAATACTAATGGGACGCTTACCAATGCGAGACATGACTGAATACTCCTGGTTGATGTAGATGAACAGGATCTAGGATTTCCTGTACATCTCGACAAGATTCTGCTTGGTAAATTGGCTTACCAAACATAGCAAAGCACTTCGCCGCCAACACCACTACGACGTGCCTCACGATCCGTCATAATGCCGCTTGAAGTAGAAATGATCGCAATGCCAATTCCGCCTAATACTCGCGGTAGTTCTCTGCGATTGGAGTAGACACGCAGACCTGGCTTACTGACTCGTCTTAAGCCTGTAATAATGGGTCGGCGATTTTTTCCTTTATATTTCAGGGCAATGACTAAATGTCGCTTAACCCCGTCGCCAACTTCTTCGAAGTCGGAGATGAAACCTTCATCTTTGAGGACCTTGGCAATACTTTGAGTCAGTCTAGTTGCCGGAACCTCTGTAGTCTGATGCCGCGCTAGATTTGCATTACGAATACGCGTCAGCATGTCTGCAATTGTGTCGTTAGCCGCCATAGTTCCCTCTTTATGAAACCGTCTGCCTTAATTACTCCCGAAAGGGCATACCCATCTCTTTCAGTAAGGCGCGGCCCTCCTCGTCAGTGTTTGCAGTTGTAGTGATTGAAATATCCAGTCCGCGAATTTGGTCGATGCTGTCGTAGCTAATTTCTGGGAAGATCAGCTGCTCTCGCACACCCAGGGTGTAGTTGCCACGACCGTCAAAACTCTTAGAACTGATACCACGAAAGTCACGAATTCGGGGCAGCGCCAGATTAATAAGTCGCTCTAAGAAGGCATACATGCGATCGCCCCGCAGGGTAACCATGACACCGACAGGCATTCCTTGACGGATCTTGAAGCCAGCGATCGCTTTCTTTGCTCTAGTGACAACCGGCTTTTGACCTGTGATCACGGCAATCTCATTTACAGAAGCTTCCAGTGCTTTCGCATTTTGTGAAGCTTCTCCCAGACCGCGGTTGATCGTAACCTTTACCAACTTAGGCACTTGATGGATGTTGGTATAGCCAAACTGATCCATCAGCTTCGGTACGATTTGTTCTTGATAAGTAGTTTTTAGCTTTTCCGCCATGATTTCGTCCTTTAACCCTGGGCTTTGTCAGGGAGATGAAGCCTAGTGATTGATCTAGTGTTAAAACTCGACGCTACTTAGTCGATAATCTCACCAGTTTTCTTGAGCATCCGCACTTTTCGACCGCTGTCATCAAAGGTGTAGCAAATGCGGCTAGCCACTTTTTGCTTGGTCGAGTAGAGCATGACGTTGGAGCTATGAATCGGCGCTTCGGTCGTCACAATTCGGCCTGATTCACCTTCTTGCTGAGGTTTAACGTGCTTAGTCTTGACGTTGACCCCTTGAACCACGACTTTGCTGAGCTTGGGATAGGTCTTCAAGATCTCACCGATCTTGCCTTTCTCTTTACCAGCAATAATTTGAACCGTGTCGCCTTTTTTAACATGCATTCTGTGGCGAACTGGCGTCGTCGCTTGATTTTTGCCTGCCATTACAGCACCTCCGGAGCCAGAGAAACGATTTTGGTGAAGTTTTTATCGCGTAGTTCACGGGCTACGGGGCCAAATACGCGAGTTCCCCTGGGGTTACCATCAGCGTTAATAATGACTGCGGCATTGTCATCAAAGCGGATGCTCATACCACTTTCCCGTCTCAGTCCTTTCTTGGTTCGAACAATCACTGCTCGGACCACATCGGACTTCTTGACCGCCATGTTGGGAATTGCATCCTTGACGACAGCAATAATGACATCGCCAACACCACCGTAACGGCGGTTACCCCCTAAAACGCGGATGCACATTAGCTTGCGCGCACCGCTGTTGTCAGCCACATTGAGGTAAGACTCTTGTTGAATCACGTCTGGTCTCCCTGGGTTCTAGACTTGTGAAGCACTGTTGAGGATGTCACTGACAATCCAGCGCTTGGTGCGGCTGAGAGGTCGAGTTTCCCGAATCCGAACGCGATCGCCCACATGACACTTATTCTCTTCGTCGTGAGCTTTGTAGCGCTTTGTCCGGACCATGATTTTGCCGTACTTGGGGTGAGGTGCTCTATTCTCTACCGCCACGACAACTGTTTTGTCCATTTTGTCGCTGACAACCAAGCCAACTCTCTCTTTAACTGCCATGATTGCCTACTCCTGTTCTGTAGCTGATTGCGTAGCTAAGGATGCAGCTCTTTGACGCTCTCTCTCTACTGTCATGAGTTGAGCCAGTTGATGGCGAGCATGCCTGAATTGGTGTGGCTTTTCCAGCTGCCGAGTTGCTTTTTGCATCCGCAATTCAAACAACTGACGCTTTACGGCC
>DATNPE010000477.1:0-12671 GCA_036703355.1 Allocoleopsis sp.
TATTCGTCAGCTACGACCCTACTTGCGCCCAGAAGTTGATCCGGTGGTGCGGGGAACGGCGGCATCATTGATGCTAAGGCGAGGGACACCCCGACAAAAAGCGGAGGCGACTAATACTTTGCGCCAGATGCTGACTCACAAAAAAGAGCGAGAGCGCGTCATGGGTTGTCGGGCTTTGGGAGAAGCGGTTTATCTGCAAGCGCTGCGGCTGTATATTCCGAATTTGCTGCAAGATGAATCATTGCGAGTTCGGTGTGCCTTATTAGAAGCGATCGCGGCAACTCATTTAGAAGAATATTATCCGTCGCTGTTGCGGGGTCTGCACTATAAATCAACTCGTGAAGCAGCCATGCGGGCCCTGGTGAGGCTCGACGACGAAGCGATTCCTTTGTTAGTGCAGTTGGCAGAAGACATTCACAAGCCTGATTTAGTTCGTATGCAAGCTTGGAGTGCGATTGGTCAGATTGGCAGTCACAAAGCTTTGGATGTGCTGGTCAACCACTTAATGACTGCTTGGGGCGCAACCAGACGGAATGTGCTACGAATCTTGCTCAAAATTCCCCATGAGCAAGGAATTGACGCTATTTCCGATCGCCTTGGCCGCAGTGGTGTCGAAACTCTCATCGATCAAGAAATTTTATTTATCGGTCAGCTCTATGCTGCCTTGATCGATTTAAGTGCTGAGCAAATTCGCAGCGGAGAAGCGGACTTATTGCGTCGAGCTTTGGAGGATGTGCAAAGTGATGCGATCGAGCGTCTATTTTTGCTGATGAAAGTGCTTTATCCATTAGATGCGATTCAGGCAGCGGCGCTCAGTCTACAATCTGCCTCACCTTCGAGTGTGGCTCAAGGTTTAGAAATCTTGGACAACACTTTGGATATTGCCAACAAGCGTGCTTTGTTAAGTGTGCTCGATCGCCGCTCAGAGTTTGATAAGCTGCAAAGCCTTTCTGGTATGGTTGCCTATGATCCGATGAGTGCCAGCGATCGCCTGCGCTATCTATTAGATTTGCGCTACTTTTTACCCGACTGGCCTTTGGCTTGCTGTTTCCATCTAGCACGTCAGGCTCGTTGGAGCCTCACTGCTGAGCAAATCTTGGCTTGTCTGCGCTATCCCACTGGTTATGTGCGGGAGGCAGTTCTGACCTACTTAAAAGTTGCATCCCCTAGAGCCTTAAAGGAATTGTTGCCCAAACTTGCCAATGATCCGGATCGATTGGTAGCAGCTCAAGTTCAACAGATGATGGCAGAATTGGGTTTAACGAGTCATCCACCTCAACCCAATGGCTCTAAACCTCCCGATCGCCCCTCTGGCTTTTCAGATATGGCAGGATTTGAGACGATTTAATTTTCCTTGAGCCCGATGCGAGCTTACCCGTACCCTAAACTTTATGTTAACTAGCGTCGATCGCCTACTCTTCGTTCGAGGAGTCCCTATTTTTAAGGAATTACGGGATGATTTTCTCGTGAGATTAGCATCCATTATGGATGAACTATCTTTTCCGGCGAAGCACACCATCTTTAAAGAGGGTCAAGAAGGGCGATCGCTCTACATTGTGGTTTCGGGACGCGTCCGGGTTCACCTGAGCAATCAGGATCTCGCACAACTAGAAAAAGGCGCTTGCTTTGGGGAAATGTCATTGTTTGACGCAGAACCCCGCTCTGCTTCTGTAACTACCCTAGAAACTTGTGAATGTCTGGTTCTAACTCAGCAGCAGCTTTATGACGCAATCGATGAGACCCCGGGTATTGCTCTGAATATCATTCGGTTGCTGTCTCGGCGGATTCGGGAGCTAAATCAGAGAATTAACGCCCAAGATATTGAGAATCAAAAACTCTTGTCTCTATACAACCGCCATATCAATAGTCTGCAAGACAGTCGTTTACCTACGTCTTACTAATAGCCAGCCACACAAGCAAAAAAACAGGATATCGGCCCAGCATCACCAATCGATGAGCTACCAATACCCTGTTTTGAGAAACGACAATCTGTGGCTTTAGGCGACTGAGTTGTCCTGAAGTTTGGCGATTTGAGCGGCTACAGCTAAGCTCTCTTCGTAGAGCAAGTCTCGGCCCCAACTTTGCAGTTGTTGACTGAGTAAATGCTCGGCTTTTTGGTCAGATAGAGAGGAAACCTGCTGAATGCGACAGGCTTGAGCGCCGCCGCCCGCTTCCATCCGCATACAGCCCGATGTTTCAGAGCACAGCACGGTGCAACAGTCGGCGTCTAGATTGGTTGAAGTGAGACGCAGGGCCATCAAGTCACCCCCAACGTCACCATAATCAGCAGTGGGAATCCCCGCCAATTCGGCTTCGATCGGACGCTGATCTGCTGCGACAAAGCGCACTCGTCTCAAATCATAGTCGCCCCCTTCATACTGGTAGGTGACGGGGTGCCACTGGAGCCGACTGGCTAACCAACCCAAAAACATGAGAGCTTGGGCAGGATTTCCCTTCTCGTAGTTAATGGTGACGCGATCGACTTCACTCAAGGCCGCCCGCCGCTCTGGTGGGTCAAAGGCTTCTGCGGTCAGTTCTTGCCAAGGCGCTAGCCGCCGCCAGTTGAGGTCAGCTACGTGGGTGCCTTGCTCTAGCAAGCTTTGTGCCTTGAGCAGTCCAGGTTCTACTTCTAGAAAAGTGCTAGAGTCCACGATGACACAGGTGGAAATCCCTGCTAACTGTCTGAACAAGTCTTGGCCAGGTTCAGGGGTGGCTTTCCACCAAAGAAATTTTGGTAAGTCACCAATCAATAGAGAAGACACCAAACTGCTGGTCCTTTCTAGCGCTGCTTCTGTACCGCGCAAAGTAATGTATTCGCAGCAGATTAAGGTACTGCGGCTTTGCTTTTGTACCGGGCAGTAAGCCGATACTTGCGCTGTGACTCCTTCATCTTCACCAGAAACGGGAAAGAGGGCGATGATGCGGCAGGGATTTTGGCTGGCGATCGCATCTGCCACCCCCGACCCTCTAGCATCTCTGGCATAGGAAGGATTGATAGGAGCCGATGCATCAGTTGCCGCACTAGTACGTTTTTTGGTCAATTCTTCCCGCAATCGATGCAGCGTTTCAGAATTCGCCTTGCCGCTAACCGGTAAACCGTAGGTCTCTTGAGCGGTTCTCAAAGCTGCCTCCATACGGGGGCCAATAATGCCATCGATTGGACCTGTGTAGAAACCAAGATCAGCAAGTAAGTACTGTGTTTCCTCTGGTTCATACACAATCAAACTGAAAGTAGCAGCTCTAGTGGCCACGGGAAATGAACCATCATCCCCTGTGGCACTGTAACTTTGCCAAATTTTGCCAAGTTCCCCATCAATTTCACTGAGCGAAACATCTTTAGGAGCTTGCAGCGAGACAACAGGAGAAGACTGTTTAGCCATAGGATTTTCTGGGGTAGTTAGTGTTCAGGAATCAGCGTATGGAGGTGAGAGAGGTGTTCAGTGCTCTTGTGCTGGTTGCTAACCAATTACGGTCTCCGCCAACGACGACCATCGCGGTTCAGCAACAATTCTGCTTCGGCTGGTTCCCAGGTTCCTGCTTCATAGGTGGGAATTGAGGTGGGGTCAGTGGGGGCTTCCCAAACTGTCAAGGCAGGTGTGACCACTCGCCAAGCAGCCTCCACTTCATCGGCACGAGTAAACAGGGTTTGGTCTCCCATCATGCAATCTAACAACAAGCGATTGTAAGCATCCGCATTCGAGATGCCAAAGGTAGAGCCGTACTGAAAGTCCATATCTACCGATCGCGTCCGTAAACTGGGTCCTGGCATCTTGGCATCAAACCGTAATGAAATGCCTTCGTTCGGTTGAATTCGCATCACCAGAACATTAGGGTTGGCCTGCTGGGTTGCAGACTGGAAAATCAGGAACGGCACTTCACGAAACTGAATGGCAATTTCTGTGACTTTTTTCGGCAGACGCTTACCAGTCCGTAAATAGAAGGGCACGCCTTGCCAACGCCAGTTGTCTACCATCAGCTTCATGGCTACATAGGTTGGCGTGGTTGAGTTAGGATCAACGCCTGGTTCTTCGCGGTACCCTGGCACAGCTTTGCCTTTCATCCAGCCTGCTGTGTATTGCCCCCGAATGGCCGAGAACTCTAGATTGTGCTCATCGGCCAAGTGAGTTGCTTGGATGACTTTGACTTTCTCAGTCCGAATACTATCGGCATCAAGAGAGTTGGGTGCTTCCATCGCGGTCAGTGAAAATAGCTGCATCAGGTGGTTCTGCACCATATCTCGCAGCGCCCCAGAGGTTTCGTAGTAGCCCGCGCGGTCTTCAACCCCTACAGTCTCACCCACGGTGATCTGCACATGATCGACAAATTGCCGATTCCACAGCGGCTCAAAAATGGCATTGGCAAAGCGAAACACCAGCAAGTTCTGAACGGTTTCTTTGCCTAAATAGTGGTCAATGCGGTAGACCTGCTCCTCTTTGCAGACTTGCCGCACCACTTGGTTGAGAGATTGCGCCGAACCCAAATCCCGACCAAAGGGCTTTTCAATTACCAAGCGGCTTTTCTGGGGATCGGTCAACATATTGGCTGATCCCAACTGCCGAATCGCTTCCGCAAAAAACTTGGGCGACACAGCTAGATAGAAGACTCGATTACCACGAGTGCCCCGTTGGCCATCAAGCTCTCCTAAAAATTCTTTGAGCTTTTGGTAGCTGTCGGGGTTGTCAATGTCGCCAGAGAAATAATACAAACCTTGAGCAAAATCTTGCCAGAGTTCATCAGAGCCTATGCCATCCGAAAACTGGTCGATCCCTTCTCGCATTTGCTCCCGGAAGTAGTCGTGGCTCCAGGGACGGCGCGCCACTCCCACAATCGTCATTTCGGCGGGTAAGCGTCGTTCTCGCTTCAATTGGTAGATCGCTGGTACGAGCTTGCGTTGGGTAAGATCCCCTGAAGCTCCAAAAATTACCATAATCAGAGGTTCAGGAATACGTTCCTGCTGCAAGCCAACCCGCAGGGGATTTTCGAGCAAAGTCACCATATGAGAATTTGTGATGAATTAATGAGTTAAGAGTTAGAGATTAGTGATTGGTAGTTAGCGGGTAGCGGTTGGCGATCAGCTTGAGAATCTTTGATCGCTCCGAGAGGCTGATGGCGTGTTCTGATTCAGTCAATCAAGCAGGCGATCGCTCTGGCTCATGGCTCAGAGCTAACAACCAACCGCTAAAAGCTTGCTACACCGGAGAGAGGCGATTGATTTTTTCTTCCAAAGCTTTCATCAGAGAGTGGAAAGGCTGGATGAACTTATCAATGCCTTCATCAAGCAGTTCGGCCATCACTTGGTCGAGGTCGATATTGATATCTGGATCTTTCAGGCTCTCAATCAGCTGATAAGCCTGATCCACATCGCTTTCAATGCGGCTGGCGACATCACAATGATCGACACAAGCATCAATGGTGCTGGGAGGCAGGGTGTTGACGGTATCCGGACCTACGAGACCATCCACGTACATAACATCGCTGTAATCAGGGTTTTTAGTGCCAGTGCTCGCCCACAGCAGACGTTGCACATTTGCACCCTTAGCGGCTAGTGCTTGCCAACGCTCACTTTGAATGATTTTTTTGTATTCCTGGTAAGCGATTTTGGCATTGGCGATCGCCACTTTACCTTTCACCGCTCTCAGCTTGGCTTCTTTCTCTAACCGATCTACGCCTGCTTTGAGCTGAGTATCGATCGCGTCATCCACTTTGATATCAATGCGGCTGAGGAAGAAGCTGGCGACAGAGGCTAGCTTTCTAATACCACCCCCGTCAGCAACTCGCTTTTCTAAACCTCGAATGTAAGCCCAAGCGGTTTCGATGTAGCTTTGTACCGAGAACAACAGCGTCACATTGACGTTGATCCCCTCACTGATTACTTGCTCAACAGCGGGTAGACCTTCTGCGGTACCGGGGATCTTGATCATGACATTTTCACGACCAATTTCGCGGTAGTAGCGGCGGGCTTCTTCGATCGTCTTTTGCGTGTCGTTGGCGATCGTCGGTGGGACTTCAATGCTGACGTAGCCATCCAAGCCGCCCGACTCGTCGTAAACCGTGCGGAAGATGTCGCAAGCGTTGCGAATATCGTCGAAAATCAACGATTCATAGATCTCTTGGAGCGGTTTGCCAGCCCGTACTCCTGCTTCAATATCGGCATCATACATGGCGTTGCCGATGATCGCTTTTTCAAAGATGGCTGGGTTGGAGGTGAGACCGCGAATTCCTTGTTCTTCAATCAACCGCTTCAGTTCACCCGATTGAATCAAGTCGCGGGTCAAGTTATCCATCCAGATACTTTGACCTTGATCTTTGATTTCTAGTAAATGGTTTGTAGTCATAGCGATTCCTATTCAATTCCTCAAAATTTCTTTTAGTGGGTCAACACCAACCAATTCTGCTGTAGGTTAGCCAGTTATCGTTTGGCTGCCATCAGTCTTTCGTCTTGTTCGCGATCGCGCTCTTGAATAAACGACTCGACCAGTGCCACGTCTTCCTTACTGCCAATAATCAGCGGGCTACGAGCATGTAACTTGTCGGGCACAACATCAAGAATGTCTTGAGTACCAGCGCTGGCTCTCCCCCCTGCTTGCTCAATCAAAAAGGCGAGCGGAGCTGTTTCATACAGCAATCGCAGCTTCCCTTCTGGCTTTTTCACGGTACCGGGATAGAGGAACACTCCACCCTGGAACAAAATCCGATGAATATCTCCGACCAAAGCGCCACTGTAGCGAGCGGTATAGCCCTCATGACGATGCATGTAGCGGATGTAGTCTCGGAAGGATTCGTCCCACTGCCAGAAGTTGCCTTCGTTGACACTGTAAATTTGACCGTGATCCGGGATACGAATATTCTCACTAGATAAAATGAACTCCCCTAAGCTGGGATCAAGGGTGAAGGCATGGACGCCAGTCCCAATGGAGTAGACCAACATGGTGCTGGGGCCATAAAGGACATAGCCCGCCGCAATTTGCTTGCGTCCACTTTGTAGAAGATCGTTGCCTGCGCCGTTGTCTTCGCCTTCCTGTTGCCGAATCGCAAAGATCGAGCCGACATTAATGTTGATGTCTACGTTGGAGGAGCCATCAATCGGATCGTAAAGCAGTGTGTAGCGGCCAATCGGGCAGTTCTCAGGGATGTAATAAGGTTCTTCCATCTCCTCAGAGGCGAGGCGACAGACTAAACCGCTTTGCTTAAACACAGAGATGAAGACATCGTTGGCATAGACGTCCATCTTCTTAACGGTTTCTCCCTGGACATTGATGTCTCCGGTTACGCCCAAGACGTTTTCCATCAATCCAGCGCGACTGAGACGACGAGCAATCAGCTTTGCCGCTAAACCAATGCGGTTCATGATGGCGCTCAAGTCTTGAGCATCGGCTGAAAAGCTATGTAACTGCTGTAATACGTGGCGGGATAGGGTTGTGCAATCGCGGTCTAGGCTGTGTTCTTCTGGCGCTAGCGGTTTTTGAGCATCAACCACGTCTTCTCCTCCTGATCTAGTGAGTGTTAGTAAAGAACTCACTGAGTTCAAAACCTGGCTATTTCTGCCTTCTATCTTAGAGAGGGATTCCCAAACTGAAATCTGACTTTAGGTAAACTACAGAAATTGAGACAAAATGACTGATAGTGTCACAATTCCAATGGCGATCGCTTGAAGCATCTCTCTTGAGTTGGCTGCATCTGCGCTTCTTACTCCACCGCCAGATGCAGCAATAATTGGGATTTTTGTCGCTTCTATCCCTATTCGTAAATTTGGTGGTGAGTGTTCACTTCTCCTTACTCTTCTATTCTAGGAAACGAATTCTCTAAATAGCAGTGAGTTAGTGGATTTAAGCTCGGCAGCGATCGCAGTGCCCACAGCGAAACTGAGTGGCTTCTGCTGCAAAGCCGAAAGCACCCAGTAAGAACTGCCAACGACATTGCCGGGTGCCTAGATAAGCTGTCATTTGACCAAGCGCTTGAGTCTGCATGTGACTGAGGGCTGGAGACTTGTGGCTGGTAGGGGCGATCGCATAATGAAACGGGTCTTGCCAACGGAGTTGTCCAGCTGCTTGCAACAGAGAAAGCGCGATCGCTCCATCGGGAAACTGGCGGGATACAGCTTCTACAGGGCCTTGACGAGGTAGTTTATGGGCTAACTGGTTAGCGGTTTGTTGTTGCGATCGCAGTTTATCGGCAAAAAACTGGCGACGTTGCTGATCTCCAGAATCTAGCCATCCGGTGGGTTCGCTGACTAAAGTCAGAGCGGTTGCTGGTTCCCCATCTCGTCCTGCTCGACCGATCTCTTGCACATATTCTGAAAGCAGAAAGGGCGCGTGATAGTGCACGATCCACCGACAATCTGGCTTGTTAATCCCCATACCAAAGGCACAGGTGCAAATCACAAATTGGGTGTGTCCTTGGAGCCAAGCCTGCTCAATCGTGCGCCGCTCGTCTGGGCTCAATCCAGCATGGTAAGCAGCGGTGGCAAAGCCCTCTTGCTCCAGCCAAGTGGCTAAAGTTTCACTGTCGCGTCGAGTGCGGACATATACTAAGCCTGCTTGCTGCGACCTTGCTCGAATAAACTGCAAGAGTTGCTGTCTGCGATCGCGTGGCGTCCAAACCGTTTTGACGAACAAGTGCAAATTATCTCGATAGGGATTGCAGCGAAACACTTGGGGTTGCCGCAATTGCAAAATCTGTTGGATAGTTTGTTGAGCCTGGGGATCGGCGGTAGCGGTAAAGGCTGCGATCGCAATTCTCGTACCAGGTGGCTTAGTTTTCAGCAGGGCTGGACGGACAGCTCCGAGGCGATAGTAAGCGGGTCTAAAACTGTCGCCCCACTGGGCCAAACAGTGAGCCTCGTCCAGGATCAAGTTATTAATTTTCAAGTTGGGCTGGCAAAGTCTTTCCCAAACGGCGGGACTCAACAAGGTTTCTGGGGAGAGATAGAGCAAACGTAGTTTTTGCTGCTCCAGTGCCCAGAGCGCTTGTTTGCGCTGTCGAATGGGTAACTCGCTGTGGAGAAGAGCGGCGGGGAGGCGACGTTGTTGCAGTTCCTGCACCTGGTTTTCCATCAGCGCGACCAGTGGGGAAACCACCAACGTCAAGCCTGGTTGCAGCAAAGCGGGTAACTGAAAACAAATAGACTTACCCCCACCCGTCGGCATGATGATGAGGGAATCTCGCTGTGCCAACAAGCTCTGCACAATTTCCCCCTGCGGAGGCCGAAAGGCAGAATAACCCCAAACTTTTTCTAAGGTTTGCTCAGCTTGGTTCCAGAGATTGGGTTGGACTAAATTCATGTTGCTGCTCGCGATCGCACCCTGCCCTAACATGCCCAGAACTAGGGTCAAGACGATGAGTGCCCGGTAAACAAGCCAGCCTCGGTGCAAACGGCTGAGAGGGGTTGATCCCAGGTGTCAATGGGAAGCTGAGGCAAATGAGCAAATTCAAACACGATGCCAATGGTGGGTTTAGCAGCCCAGGCAGGATCACTCAGCAGGCGATCGTAAAAGCCACCGCCATACCCCAAGCGATACCCCTGGCAATCGCAAGCCACCGCAGGCACCAAAATCAAATCAACTTGATGGGCTGCTAAAGTAGGGCAGTCGGGGTGAGGTTCTGGAATGCCATAAGCACCTGATTGCAAAGGCAAAGAACTGGGCGACCAAACATGCCAAACCAAAGATTGACCGACACAGCGAGGAAAGCCCCAAACGCGATCGCTGGCCTGACTAATTAAAGGCATTAAATCTGGTTCTTGGCGAAAGCTGAAGTAAGCCAGAATTGTTTTGGCCTCAGTCAATAGAGCAGCGGTTTGTAACGCTAGGCACAGGCGATCGCTTTTGTCTTGCCATACTTCTGGAGGCATGGCACGTCGCTGTTGCAACAAACGTCGCCGCAATTCTGTCTTGGTCAGGGAAGGGTTGCTCCCAAGATTCGTCATTTCAAATTCCATTTCATCACTGAATATTGTTCGTTACATAGGCGATCGCTCTACTCATTAGTCAGTCGTTAAACTGAGAGCAAGGGCGACAGTCTGGGTAAATAAAGTTTGCACAAAAAGCGCTTCAGTGAAGAGTTTGTCATTCTAGAGAAGTGTAGAATTGCTACTCTTTGAGTCGCGATTCGTTTCAGTGGGAATAGTTTAATTAAGCGGGCTGGCATCCAATATCCTCAGGTCTTCCGCCTGAGCGCCTGGGCCATGAGTACAAACAAGAGGCATCAATGAATGTTGATAGTACCGAGCAGGGTGTCATCTTAATTGTGGATGACATCCCAGCTAACTTAGGCGTCTTATTCGATTTTTTGGCTGATGCTGGGTTTCAGGTGCTGATTGCTGAGGATGGTGAAAGCGCTCTTCAAACAGCTGAATATGCCTCTCCAGACTTGATCCTGCTTGATGTGCTTATGCCAGAACTGGATGGCTTTGAAACCTGCCGTCGTTTGAAACTTAATCAAGCCACCCAAGATATTCCCGTTATTTTTATGACGGCTCTGGCTGAAACGGTGGATAAAGTCAGGGGCTTAAATTTAGGAGCGGTGGACTACATCACAAAACCGCTGCAACATGAAGAAGTGTTGGCACGAGTTAAGCTACATCTCAAGTTGCGGAATCTCACCAAGCAACTGCAAACCCAGAATCTCCAGTTAGAGCAGGAAATTACTGAGCGCAAACGCATCGAAGTAGACCTACGCCACCATACCGCCGAGTTGACCGAATGGAAAAATCGCTACGAAGCCATCATTCAAGCAAGTGGCCAAATTCTGTTTGACTGGAACTCGCAAACCAATGAAGTTACTTATGGAGGCAATTTAGCCTCAATTTTGGGCTATTCCTGCGAAGAAATGGCTGGTGGACTCGATCGCTGGATTGATTTAGTGCATCCAGAAGACCGTGATCGCTTTAACCAAGAAATCGATCGCGTCATCGCGACAAAACAACCCTTCTATTTAGAATTTCGAGTCGCTTGTAAGGATGGCACGTACATCACCGTCGAGAGCAAGGGATATTTCTTTGCTAATGGGAATGGACAAGCGGTTCGGATGGCAGGTTTCATTGTAGACATTAGCGATCGCAAGCGCCACGAAGAAGCCTTGCGCGAAACCAGCCAGATGTTGCAAGCACTGATCCAAGCGTCTCCGTTGGCGATCATCGTGCTTGATTCTGAAGGACGAACCCAATTGTGGAACCCCGCCGCCGAGAAAATCTTTGACTGGACTGAAGCAGAAGTGTTGGGCCAAATCTTGCCCATTGTACCCACTGCCAAACAAAGCGAATTTTGGGCCTTGCGCCAACGGGTCTTGCAAGGAGAGTCCTTTACAGGGGTAGAGGTCAGCCGCCAAAAACGGGATGGCTCGCTCTTGGAACTCAACCTCTCTGCGGCTCCTCTCCGGAATGCTCAAGGGGAAGTCAGTGGCGTGATCGCGATGCTACTAGATGTGACCACGAAGAAGCAACTGGAAGCGCAAGCACTCCGAGCCCAGCGCATGGAGAGTATTGGCACTTTGGCCAGTGGAATTGCTCACGATCTCAACAACTTGCTCACTCCCATTTTGTCCTCAGCGCAACTGCTGCTGATGCCCACCAAGCTACCAGAAGACAAAAAGCAGCAGCTCCTAAAAACGATGGAAGCGAGTACCAAACGTGCTGCGGCTCTAGTCAAGCAAGTGCTTCTATTTGCGCGAGGGGTTGAAGGAAAGCGCATCACCTTGCAGCTGTCTCATCTCATTGCGGAAGTCAAACAAATCACTCAAGAAACGTTTCCGAAATGGATTGAAGTTCAAACAGAGGTGGACCCTAATCTATGGATGGTGGCTGGTGACACCACCCAATTGCATCAGGCTCTGCTAAATCTCTGTGTTAATGCCCGCGATGCCATGCCGAAGGGAGGCACACTGAAGATTACTGCCGAGAATATCTGGCTAGATGAACATTATGCCCAGATGAATATTGATGCCAAAGTTGGTCCCTATGTAGCGTTAACTGTTTCTGACACGGGAACTGGCATTCCTTCTAATATCATTGACCGGGTTTTTGAGCCGTTTTTTACAACCAAAGAGGTGGGCCAAGGAACGGGTTTAGGGCTATCGACTGTCATTGGGATTATCAAAGGTCATGGAGGGTTTGTCCAAGTTCAGAGTCAGATCGGTCAAGGAACTCGGTTTAAGTTGTATTTGCCGATCGCCCATACCTTTGCCCTCAAACCGGAAGCAACAGATTACGATGAGCTAAAAGCGGGTCATGGTGAAGTCGTCTTGGTGGTGGATGACGAAGATGCCATTTGCGAAGTCACAAAAACCTCATTAGAGTACTACGGCTATAAGGTACTGACGGCTAAAGATGGGGTGGAGGCGATCGCGATATATGTACGGCACCAAAGCGAAATTAATGTGGTGCTTGTAGATATGATGATGCCCTCAATGGATGGTCCCACCACGATTCGAACCCTCCAAAAAATCAATCCTCAAGTCAAAATTATTGGGGTGAGTGGGCTCATTGCTCACTGTCCGATGACTGAGTTTGTCAATAACAACGTCAAGAGCTTTTTGCCCAAACCCTACACGGCTGATGAGTTATTACAGAACTTACGTCAGGTCCTCACCACTCACTAGAAATAATCCGTAAACTGCCACAATCAATACCTCCGTATTGTTATGATCCAGCTAATTTTCATTTAAATGCAGTATTC
>DATNPE010000478.1:0-8244 GCA_036703355.1 Allocoleopsis sp.
ATCTTGTCCTTTGAGGATATTTTTTGGGTGGTAGGAATCGCATTTTTAGTCTCCTTACCGTTGCTTCTACTGCTAGATGGCAGAAGCTCGCAGGCCAAACTACCTGCAGCGCACTAAACAGTTAACCTACCTGGGCCATTCTTGCCTGACCAAGAAACGTGGATTGTGTAGATATAGATAAAGTATAAAAACATACAAATAATTTTGCTGTTTCCGTAATTTAAATCTTGCGTGGAGACAAATTATCAAAGTTCACTGTTCTTTTACCGTGTCTTCACGATTAATTTTTGGTGAGAATTCTGATCTCTATCAAGAATTTAGAGAGAGGTGTATTTTTACTGGCCGATTGGGCCTCAAGTAACAATGAATACTAACAGAGCGTTTCAGCAAATTATTGAAGAGATTGATCAAATCAAACCCAATATTCAGTTGACGCTTCCTGCTAACCCAAAGGCAGTCAAACAACAAATTGAAAGAATTACCTTAGCTCAGAAAAGACTCCGAGAAATTGAGGAGAGAGTCTATTTGTTTGGCAACCGCAGTGGGAGTGCCTCAGCCTATCGCACCTACCTCAGCCTCAAGGCATTGATTCAAGGCATGATCACGGATGGGACTCACTTTAAACTTCTGGCCGAGGAATATTTTGTGGACCCAGAGGGCACTGTGACCTTGTTACACGATGCTTGCCAACGAGACCTCGAACTACGGCACCGGATTCATCAGCTCAAGCGCTTGGGTTTGAATCGAAGTCAAATCATTTTTGCCATCTGGCGCGTTAAGGCTGACAGTGGCAAGGCTTATCAGGTAGCAGCCAAAGAGTACGGACGCTTAGCCCAAGGCTTAGCCCAAGGTTATCCACAGGTGCCAGAGCAGGTGTAAAACTCAATCCTGATTCAGAGTCATCTATTTTGACCTTTGGGAATTCTAAGATGAAGGAACAGTAAGACGGACTTTAAAGGTGCCGTTTTAGGTTGTAAATAGAGGATGGTTCTGAAAGGATGCCGACTCATGGCAGCTAGCGTGCTAAAGCGAAATAATGTTAACCAGTTAGGGCATGGCCAGCGGACCCTGATCTTCGCGCATGGATTCGGTTCTGATCAGTCAGTTTGGCGACATCAAGTTGCTGCCTTTGCCTCTGATTTTCGGATTATTTTGTTTGATCATGTCGGTGCAGGCAAATCAGACTTTTCGGCCTACAGTCCCAAGCGCTATAGCAGCCTCTATAGCTACGCCGAAGATTTACTGGATTTATGCGCTGAGCTGAAGTTGCAACAAGCCACGTTAGTCACTCATTCGGTGAGTGGCATGGTGGGTTTACTGGCTGCCTTAGTAGAGCCAGAGCGCTTTAAGCAAATGATGTTTGTGAGCGCTTCACCTCGCTATCTCAACGATCAGGATTATGTCGGTGGATTTGAGCAAGCTGACTTAGATGGGCTGTACGCGGCGATGGCCTCTAACTACTATGCTTGGGCCAGTGGTTTTGCGCCGATCGCGATGGGCAATCCAGATAAACCAGAGCTAGCCCTAGAGTTTGCTAAGACTTTGTCGCAGATTCGGCCTGATATTGCTCAAGCAGTGGCGCGAGTTATCTTTCAATCGGATCACCGAGCCGAGCTACCACGACTCAAGGTGCCGACGGTGATTCTACAATCGAATAATGATATCGCTGTCCCTCCGGAAGTGGGGCAGTATTTGGCAGACCATATTTCAAATGCTCGGCTGATTTCTATTCCGGCTGAAGGGCACTTGCCTCATCTGAGTGCTCCGGAGACCGTTACCCAAGCGATCGCTTCATGTTTGGCTCCTTGAGAAAGTTATGGTTGCAGTTATCGTTGCGCCATCCTGACTGGTTGCCTACCTTCAGACATGGCTTACTGGCGCTGGGTTTGGCAGGGCTGAGCACCTTACTGCTGTTTGGGGACAAACTGAATTTTTGGCCGAACTTTTGGGCTGGATTGACTATCGGGTTGAGCGTTGTCTTACCGCTGCCACCGCTGCTGCTGATTTTATGGCTAGGGGCAGGAGCAGGACTATCAACGCTGATGCAGGAAGCTCAGAATGTGACCGTTTGGTCGCTGCTGGCCTGGGCGATCGCTTGGCTGGCAGTAGGGATGGGAGGTTTTTGGCTACGGCGATTCCTGCAAAGCATTGAGTGGCGGTTGGCTTCGCAGGCAGTCTTGGCAAAACTGACGGAGATGGACGGCTTAGCCACACCCGACGCTTTATTAGAGTGTGTTTTGATGGCGCTACAGGAAGTGATCCGCGCTGATGCCGCGATCGCCTTACGCCAGTTAGATGATGTAACCGCAGAGGCACTGGTCTGCCTCCCCCCCACAGCGCTGCCGAATGCCCTGACAACACCCAGTTTGTTTGCTGCTGCGATCGCTCAAAACCACTGCCTGTACTACACCGACTACGCCACGACTCCAGGCGCTTCCCATGTTTTATTGGCTCAAGGGGCACAGTCCGTAGCCATTTTACCGTTGCAGCATCCCGGTGGGTTTCAAGGTGCGATTTTGCTAATTTGGCAGCGGCGAGTGCTAATTCCAACTCATGTGCAACAGTTTATTGAATCGGTACTGGGAGAGTTACGCACGCTGTTGCAGTTTAATGACATCACCTTAAATCTAGATAAACTACAAGCGCGGTTTGAAGCCATCTTGGAAACGATCCACCAAGGGGTGGTGTTTGTCGATGAAAGTGGTGAGCAAGGTTGGGTCAACCAAGCAGCAGCAGACCAACTTGGCTTGTCTCCAGGGGCGATCGCGCCTCCCACGTTGTCAGTAGCAATGGCACAGTTACGGGCGAGTGCCGACAACCAATCCGAAATTGCAGCTCAAGCCGTAGAGTTTTTCTCCCAGCCGCAACCAGAGATTCGGAACTGGAACTGGGTTTATAGCCAGCCTCAGCCGAAGGTCTTGAGTTTTTCTAGCACCGTGACGCGGGTCCGCAACGTCCCAGGCCGACTGTGGGTCATTGATGACATCACAGAGCGCTACTTTGCCCAACACAAACTTCTAGAGCAAACGGCAGAACTCTCGCGCACCAACCAAGCGCTGGCCCAGGCCAAAATGGCAGCAGAGGCGGCGACTCAAGTCAAAAGTGAGTTTCTGGCTAACATGAGCCACGAAATTCGCACGCCTATGAATGCGGTGATTGGTCTGACGGAATTGCTATTAGAGACCGAGTTGACCCCCTACCAACGGGATCTGACAGAAACCATTCACAGTAGTGGTGACACGCTGCTGACCATCATTAACGATATTTTGGACTTTTCCAAAATTGAATCTGGCAAGCTAGAGCTAGAGCTAGCGCCGTTGAATCTCCGTCAGGTTATCGAGTCATCCCTCGATTTACTGGCTCCTAAAGCTGCCGAGAAAGCGCTGGAATTGGTCTATCTGATGGATACCATGACCCCAGAACGCTTGGTGGGAGATGCAACTCGATTACGCCAGATTTTGGTGAATTTGTTGAGCAATGCGGTCAAATTTACCGAGGCTGGAGAAGTGGTCGTGACCGTGAGCGCTCACCTTGTAGACTCCTGCCCTGACCCCATTGGCACCACAGCGATCGCTCCCTCCTCTCCCGTGTCTGCTCAGCCCCCCAGTCGCCAAACTTACGAAATTCAATTTGCGGTTAAGGATACGGGTATTGGCATTCCTGCCGATCGCCACGATCGCTTGTTTAAGTCCTTCAGTCAGGGAGATTCTTCGACCACTCGGCAGTATGGGGGCACCGGACTCGGTTTGGTAATCGGCAAGCAACTCAGCGAGATCATGGGCGGACGCATGTGGGTGGAGAGCCAACCCCATCAAGGCTCTACCTTTTATTTCACAATTCAGGCGATCGCAAATCTAACAGATGCTGAGAGTGAAACTGAGCCAGAGTTCCTGCCTCATCTAGCGGGGAAGCGACTCCTGACCGTGGATGACAATGCCACCAGCCGTCAAGCTTTAGCGGCACAGATGCAACGTTGGGGCATCCATAGCTCAACGGCGACTTCAGGGGCAGAGGCGCTAGCATGGCTGCATCAAGAAGTTGGGGTCGATCTAGCGGTGATTGACAGACAAATGCCAGAAATGGATGGTCTAACCCTCGCCTATGAGCTGCGTCAACTGCCTCAATACCAAGCTTTACCCTTGGTGATTTTAACCAGCATCGGTGACTCCGACCCAGGTAGAGCTGCTTTTGTGGTGGACCAAGTAGCCTTTGTCAGCAAGCCTGTCAAACAAGCTCAGCTACGTCAGGCTCTATTACAGGTACTCAATCAGAGTCCTGTCGTGATTAGCCCGTCTGTCTCTATGCTGACACCCGCCAATCCAGCCAACAATTTGGCTCTCCGGATTTTGGTGGCTGAAGATAACAAGGTCAATCAGAAAGTGGTGCTCAGCGGTCTCAAACGTTTGGGATACCAAGCAGAAGTAGTTAACAATGGCCGAGAAGCGATTCAGGCGCTGCAACAACGTCACTATGATGTGATCTTGATGGATGTGCAAATGCCAGAAATGGATGGCTTAAGCGCCACTCGCTATATTTGCCAAAATTGGTCCCGTGCCACTCGCCCCCGGATCATCGCCATGACCGCCAATGCTCTGCATGGCGATCGCGAAACCTGCTTGGCCGCTGGAATGGATGAGTATCTGACCAAACCGCTGCGACTGGCAGTACTGGCTCAAGTCCTCAGTCAAGATTGGCAGCCCCTAACGCCTTCAACGCCTGCCTATCAACCAGAAGTGGCGAATTCCGCAGTGTCAGTTTTATCTGGGAAAGAGACGGTATTAGAGACGCAAGAGCCTGCATTGGATAATAAGGCGATCGCGGCGCTGCTAGAAATGTTGGGGGAAAATGCGGCTGAGCACTTGGCCGTAGTGATTCATCATTACTTAGAAGATGCCCCCCAGCTCATCAGCCAAATTGTTACAGCTGTGGACCAGCGCGATGCTACGGCTCTCCGACATGCAGCTCATACTTTAAAATCCATTAGTGCCACGCTTGGAGCCGTCACCCTGGCGCAATTGTGTCAAGAATTAGAAGCGATCGGGCGGACAGGTATGATGGCAACAGATTGGCAGATCAGCTTGCCTCAATTGCAGCACCTAGAAGCTGAATATGAACGGGTCAAAACGACACTAAATCTAGAACTGCAAGCTTGTTAGCAATGAGTAATGCGTTTCCCTTTTCTGATTCTCCCCTCGTCTTACTAATTGACGACGATCGCTCAATGCGCTTTTTGTTAGCTCAAGCCATTAAGCAAGAAGGGTATCAAGTCGTAGAAGCCAAGGATGGAGCAGAAGGGCTCGCACTTTATCAGCAGGTACACCCAGAGATTATCCTGCTGGATGCCTTGATGCCTGTGATGGATGGCTTTACTTGCTGCACCCAATTGCGATCGTTACCCGGCGGCGATCGGCCCCCGATTTTGATGATCACGTGTTTAGAAGATCCCGATTCTGTCGATCAAGCGTTTGCAGCTGGCGCGACAGACTATGTTACCAAACCGATTCACTGGGCAGTACTGCGTCAACGGGTACGACGACTGCTAGAAACCAGCCGAGCCACCACTAAACTACAAGAGCAAACAGAACGCGCCCACTTGAGTGAGGAACAACTGCGACTAGCCCTAGAAGCCGCCCACATGGGTACGTGGCATTGGGACTTTACGACTCGGCAGGTCACGATGTCGGCCAAGACTGCCCAAAACTTGGGACTCTCCCCCGACCCATTGACCTGCCCAGTTGAAGATTTGCTCGCAACGATTCATCCAGAGGATGTTGCGGTTGTCGATCAAAGCATTCGGCAAGCGATCGGCATCCAGACAGGTTTAGATGTGGAATTTCGAGTGCCTTGGCCTGACGGTACCCTCCATTGGGTTTCTAGTCGGGGGCGAGGCGACTATGATGCCAACGGTCAGATTGTGCGAATGCTGGGTATCAGTATGGATATCACTGAGCGCAAGCAATCCGAACAGAAAATTTGCGAGCAAGCAGCGCTGTTGAATGTCACGACCGATGCGATTGTGGTGCAGGATCTCGATAACCGAGTTGTGTTTTGGAATCAAGGGGCAGAGCGACTCTACGGTTGGTCTGCCAAGGAAGTGATTGGCAAAAATCTCAATCAGTTTTTACCCCAAGACCCGCTACCAGCCTGTTTGAAAAATCTGGCTTGGCTGCAAGAGCACCGAGAATGGCAGGGAGAGTTGAATCAGCTGACCCAATCGGGCCAAGCGATCGTTGTGGCGAGTCGTTGGACTTTGGTTCAAGATGACCACGGCCAGCCGAAATCTATATTGATGGTGAATACCGATATTACAGAGCAAAAAAAATTAGAGGCGCAGTTTCTCCGCTCTCAACGACTCGAAAGTGTAGGAACTTTGGCCAGTGGCATTGCCCACGATCTGAATAACTCTCTAGCACCGATCTTGATGTCAGTGCAGTTACTAGAGAAGAAAATCCAAGACCCCCAAAGTCGCCATCTGCTCTCGATTCTAGAGGCGAACACCAGGCGCAGCGCAGATTTAGTGAAACAAGTGCTTTCTTTTGCCAGAGGCTTGGAAGGCGAACACACACTGCTGCAAGTCAAGCATTTACTTCATGAGATTCGGCAGATTGTCAAACAAACCTTTCCGCGATCGCTCACGATTACCATCGAACTACAAACACCAGATTTATGGCCGATTTTGGGTGATGCAACTCAACTGCACCAGGTCTTGATGAATCTGTGTGTGAATGCTCGTGATGCGATGCCTGAAGGCGGCACCCTGAGTTTGTCTGCCGAGAACCTCTGGATCGATGAAAACTATGCCCGGATGTATTTAGATGCCAAAGTCGGTCCTTATGTGGTGCTGACGGTGACTGATACAGGGATTGGCATTTCCCCGGAAAACTTGGATAAAATCTTTGAACCTTTCTTTACCACAAAAGAAATTGGCAAAGGCACTGGATTAGGACTTTCCACGGTGATTGGTATTGTCAAAGGTCATGGTGGCTTTGTCACGGTTTACAGCCAACTGCACAAAGGAACCATGTTCAAGGTGTATTTGCCAGCTCAAGAAACGACGGTAGATACCCAAGCAAAGGCTCAGCGTCATTTGCCAAAGGGACAGGGTGAATTGATCTTGGTGGTCGATGATGAAGAACCAATTCGAGAAACCACCCGCATCTCTCTGGAGGCTTACGGCTATCAGGTGTTAACCGCTAATGATGGCATTGAAGCGATCGCCCTCTACGCTCAGCATCAACAGGAAGTTAGCGTCGTGCTGATTGACATGATGATGCCCTCGATGGATGGCCCGATGACGATTCGGATGCTGCAAAAACTCGACCCAGAGGTCAAAATTATTGCGGTGAGCGGTTTAGTGTCTGGCTATGATGTCGGTGAAAATAACAGCATTGGCATCCAAACCTTTTTACCGAAACCTTATACCACTGAAGAGTTGTTGAAAAACTTGCAGACTATACTGAGTGGCAAGACTTAAGTTGCGATCGTAGCGCTACTCAGACTTGAAGTTGCGAATTGCAATGCTACATAGGGGTTTCTAGCGTCGTATGAGTGTGGTGGTGGGACAAATCCTGGGCGGACATTACCAAATCATCAGCGCCCTCAGTCAAGGCGGATTTGGAGCCACCTTTCTAGCGGAAGACCAATATCTTCCTAATAAGCCGCGTTGTGTGGTGAAACAACTGAAGCCGCAAGCCACCGACCCTTTAACTTTAGAAATTGCCAGACGCTTATTTGATACCGAAGCCCAAGTGCTGCACCAGTTGGGCAACCACGACCAAATCCCTCGGTTACTGGCATACTTTGAGGAAAATCAAGAATTTTATTTAGTCCAAGAGCTGGTTGAGGGGCATGACCTGAGCCAAGAACTGCAACCAAATGTGCAATGGTCCGAGGCTCAGGCGATCGCCCTACTGCAAGATGTGTTGCAGATTCTAGAGTTTGTGCATCAGCAACAGGTGATTCACCGCGATGTCAATCCCCGCAATTTGATTCGGCGGCAACCCGATCAAAAACTGGTTCTGATTGATTTTGGGGCAGTGAAGCAAATCAGCACGACACTTTTGCAACCTGGGCAAGCCCCCCGAACCGTGGCGATCGGGACTCCAGGTTATCTGCCGATTGAGCAAGCGACGGGCAACCCACAACCTACCAGTGATTTGTACGCGCTGGGTATGGTGGCAATTCAAGCGCTGACAGGGTTAGCCCCTCAAGACTTACCCAAAGACCCAAATACCGGAGATCTGC
>DATNPE010000479.1:0-12390 GCA_036703355.1 Allocoleopsis sp.
CCTCTGGCTTGAGTTCTAGATCAGTGGGTTGGCCCTTCAACCAGGGAGGCGCATCCAGCACCAACACTCCTCGATTGAGCTGTAGCAAGCCGTAGTAAATTTGGCCTTCAGGTGTTTGGACTCGGACATAGCGCTGTGCCATAGGAGTGACTTGTACCCCACTGTGTAATCCCTGAGTATCTATTAAAGCAAGCCAGCTTGGTTAACTATTCAACCTCACGAAAGCTTCTAAAACAAATTTCTCAGCAAGTATCAATATTTTCGTCCAATTCTGAGATAATGAACGATTGTGCCTTAAAAGCACTGACCTATTTCCTGGCACTTGCTTGTCAAGCTTGACCCAAGGTCCAAAGTTCTACAACGCTTGTCTAAAAATCCTTGCTTCTACAGCTGAGCTTTTAGGCCGCTTGCAGAAGCCTCACCGTCCATAAGGAGCCCTCTGGCATGAGCTACATTTACGAAACCATGTACATTTTGCGCCCAGACTTGGGTGACGAACTCACTGACCAAGCGATCGGCAAATATCAAAACATTCTCCGAGAGCAAGGTGCTGAGATTCTAGAAACCCAGCATCGGGGCAAGCGTCGCCTCGCCTACGAAATCAATCGGCAGCGGGAAGGGGTCTACGTGCAAATGAACTACAGAGGCCCAGGTAACGTGGTTGCAGTGCTAGAAAGAGCAATGCGCCTGAGTGAAGAAGTCGTTCGCTACCTCACGGTTAAACAGGAAGTAACTGACGAGGCAGCTTTGGTTGCTGAAGAAGCATAACCGCGATCGCCTCACCATAAAAATCTGAGTTTGGCTCTCAGCTAAGCCATAGATCACATCCAAAACCCAAAGACCGGAGAGCTTCAGAATTGTCTCTCCGGTCTTTTTAGGTTATACAAGCAAGCTTTGCACTAGACTGGCTGTAAAGCAGCTAACATCACTAGGTTACTAAGCAAACCTATGAAGCTTTCCAAAAAGAACTTAGATCAAAAGCTAAATCACGTCTATGACGTTATTATCGTCGGCGGTGGAGCTGGCGGTCTCTCAGCGGCCATCTACTTACAACGCTACCGCCTGTCCTGTCTCGTCATTGAGAAAGGGCGAGGTCGTTCTTTTTGGATGCAAGACTTACGCAACTATCTCGGCTTGCCTCCCACTACACCGGGAAGAACATTACTACAACAAGGGCAAGAACACCTTTTATCTTTGGAGGGTGACTATCTTGCAGGCTATGTTGAAGACGTGCAGGATGACGGTGAAACGTTTGCCGTCAAAGTCAAGGTTGGCAAAAAGGATAGCATCTACCCAGTCTTTCGGTCTAAGTACTTAGTTGCTGCTAGCGGCATTATCGACCATTTGCCCAAGCTGGAAGACATGCAGAATGTGTATGACTACGCTGGCTATAACCTGCATGTCTGCATGATTTGCGATGGCTATGAGATGGCTGATAAGAAGTGTGGTCTCTTCGTCGCTTCCGAGGCAGCAATCAATACGGCTTTTGTCTTGAATTGGTTTACCCCTTACATCAGCGTCTTTACTCAAGGTTTATTTGAAGTTGGCTCAGACATGCGGCACAAGCTGCAAGAGCATGGTTACCCTCTGATTGAAACTCCGATTCAACGCTTCCTGGGTCATGATCATGAAATGACGGGGGTTGAGCTGTCTGATGGTTCTATCATTGAGCTGGAGACAGGCTTGATTGCGATGGGGTCTCATTACCAAAGTGAGTACCTGAGAAACCTAGACCTAGATTGGAAAGGTGGCAATTTAGTCACAGATCCCAGGTGCCGCACCTCTCATCCCCGAATTTTTGCCGTGGGAGATTTAAAGGAAGGTTTGAATCAGGTGTCAATTGCGGTCGCAGATGGTACATTAGCTGCAACAGCAATTTGGCGAGACATTCGGCGGCAATCGCCTCCTCGTATTTGGCAAGACAACTTAGTTGGAGCTGCAAAAACGTGACCCCTATCGATACAGGCAATTTTCAGGAAATGCAAGCAGAAGTGGCTCATCTGCGGGAAGAATTGCAGATGAGAGACCAACTGGTGCAACAGCTCTCTCAAGAACTGTTCCGGTTGGTGAAGGGCAACACTGGGTTTATGCCCAGCCCCGAAGCCTCAGAGCGGCATATGACCGAAATTCGGGCTTTGCGCGAGCAATTGCAGGGTGTAGAACAGCAAGTAACGTTCTATCAAGAACAGATTACGTCGCGGGATACCGAAATTTATCAGTTGCGGCAGTCCGTGCAAGAACTGACCGATCGCAGCCGTATGCTGGAGCAAGTCGTCCAAGAACTGCCACGAGTGTATCGGGAAAAGTTTGCTGAGCGGATTGCTCCCGTGAAAGAAAAGCTGGCGATGCTGCAACGCGAAAATCGGCAACTACATGCAGAATTGCAAAGTGTTAGCTATCGCTTAGCAGTCAGAACTCGTCGCTCCTCTGGTTTAGATCTGCCGAGCTTTCCTCGCTCTGGTTCTGCAACTCTACCTAACTTCGGCTAATGCAGCGGGTTGTGCTTGTGGTAGATGCTGAGGTTGATGCATCGCAACAACAAGTCACATCCTCACCCACTATAGAACGAATGGTGGCTGCTTTAAGACAAGCCATCTTAGTCGAGCCTGCGGGGGCATCTACAAGTCAACCCAGCGTTGGCAATCCAGCTTTATTCGCTGCCGCTACTCCTAGCATTCAAGTTTTTTCAGTCAGTCAGCTCATCCACCTAGAAGCTATTGATCACGCTTCGTTACTGAGTTTAGGTAGGAAAGAAAAGTCTGACCAGGTCTTTTTTTGCCCTTTGACGCTCAACTTACCCAACCTCTTCACTTGGCCAGGGCAAACGATTTATCAGCAGTGCCGCGAGGTTGACGTTTTACGGCAGCTGGTAGAGCAACAGTTCGCCTGGGGGACAGGTGATGGCTATTATTGGCTACCTATCGTCCTGACGGCCAGGGGGCCGCTGTATGGAGAAGTCATTGCTTTAGCAGCCGAGCAAGGTGGCGACAAAGCCTGGGATGAGCTTTCGCAATTCAGCTTTTGTCAGCCGCTCCATGTGTCTGATGTTTGGCGACAACCTTTGTATGAGCTAGGGTTTCGATTACTGCGATCGCTTGCAGCCCCGCCCGCTACTTACTTGCTGCAATTTGGCTTTCAAGGACAAACCATTTGCTTCGATCGCCTCTGGCCCTTTCCAGCCGCGCCTGCGATCGCCAGCCTCCATGTACAAACGCCCGACTTATTTGCCTGCCATTGGCTGTGTCTCACCCGTCAGCCAATCAGAGATTTAGTCATTGCTGCTTCAGCGCCGTACCAAGTCCTACAGTCAGGCTAATTAATTAAGCTGCTACAGGTCCAGATTTTTTAGATACCGTTGTTTTCGGTGCCACTAACTCCATCACTGGAGGCAGTTCTGCAAATAAGGCTTCAGGGGTCTCAACAATTTCGAATACTTGATCAAGTTGGGTAATTTCAAAAATCAACTTGACGTGAGCTGGGAGATTGCAAAGTACCAGGCGGCACTTACACTCATTAGCAATATTGAGGCCGCTGATTAACGCCACTAGTCCTGAACTATTGATAAACTCAATTTTAGCCAAGTCCAGTACCCAGCAACTATAACGCTCGGAGGCGATCGCGGCAATTTGATGTTGCAGCTCTACACCCCCTTCAAGGTCTAGTTGGCCTTGAGGTTGAAGTAGAACGGTTTTGCTTACTTTTTGATCAGTCATAGTCCTAGCACAGTGAATGGCATTTTGATAACAGAAACCAGCTTGTAGAGAAGCATGGCTCTGGTATTCGAACGCTGAAACTGTTGACTGGAAGGCCAAGCTGAGGAATTTCAGCCACTCTAGGCTTGACTCCAAGCTTATTTTTGGAGATTTTGCCTGCTCTTAATATAAAGGGCGTCTTCCTACAACCTCCGTAATTTCCCCTAACTTTGCCAAATCTTCATTTCCACGTCAGTTTTGATGAAATTTTAGCTTCGTGGCCTCAGGATTAGGAGTTGGAACGCTAATCCCGACTGAATATTTATTGACACTTTCTCGGAGCCACGCCAAGATCTGAAGAAAGGCAAATCTTTGTAAAGGCTGTGTTGCATGTCTTTCGAGTTTTTATCACTAGAGACTATCCAGGAACTAGCTCGTCAATATGGATACTGGGCAGTTTTTGTCGGCATTCTGCTAGAAAATCTGGGCCTGCCAATTCCTGGGGAAACTGCGACACTGGCTGGCGGCTTCCTAGCAGGCAGTGGTGAGCTTAAGTACTGGTTGGTGCTTGCTAGTGCCGCTTCCGGTGCTTTCCTGGGAGGCACTTGTGGTTATTGGATTGGGAGATGGGGCGGTTGGTCCTTGCTGGTTGGGCTGGGTCGCATCCTCAGGTTCCGCGAAGAACAACTAGTAGAAGTTAAGAATCAGTTCAGTGAAAATGCCGCCAAAACAGTTTTCTTTGGCCGCTTCATTGCTCTACTGAGAGTTTTTGCGAGCCCGCTTGCTGGAATTGTCGAAATGCCATTCCTCAAGTTTATGCTCTATAACTTGTTGGGCGCGACAGCCTGGGCTTCTGTGATGGTGACCCTAGCATTTTTCGCGGGTCGCATTGTCCCCCTAGAACAGCTAGTGGTTTGGGCAGCTCAATTTACAGGTGTGGCTTTGGTGCTAGCGATCGCCTGGATTGCCGTTCCTATCTGGCTGGAAACTCGCAAAGCCAAGCAGTTAGAGCGTCCAGATTAGCTTCAAACTTGGTAAAAACTTAAAAAGATGGAGCAGTTCTGCATTGCTCCATCTTTTTTTGCAACTCAAGTTTTGCAACTCAACGCTTGAGCGAACTTACGGCAGAAAATTAATGGCGATTTTGTTGGGACCAAACGCGCGTTGGTAAGCCCCAAACATAGATGAAACCTTCTGCAGCCTTGTGGTCAAACTTATCTTCAGCGCCGTAGGTCGCCAAGTCTGGGCTATAGAGCGAGTTCGCAGACTGACGGCCCACCATAGTCGCATTGCCCTTAAACAGCTTGACTCGGACTGTGCCAGAAACTCGCTCCTGAGTTTGTTGCACAAAAGCATCTAAAGCTCCCTTCAAGGGGCTGTACCAAAGGCCGTTATAGACAAGCTGGCTGTAGGTTTCCTCAATCCCTCGCTTGTAGTGCGTCACATCTGCGGTCAGAGTTAAACTCTCCAGATCGCGGTGGGCTTGAATCAGCACCAAAAGCGCTGGGGTTTCATAAATCTCACGAGATTTAATCCCAACTAGGCGATTCTCTAGCATATCAATTCGCCCAACCCCATGATTGCCTGCGAGTTCGTTGAGGCGAGTAATTAGGGCGACAGGATTTAAGGCTTCACCATTCAAATGAGTTGGTAAGCCTTTTTCAAAGCCAATCTCGACGTATTCTGGTTCGTTAGGGGTATCGGCGATCGCCTTGGTCAAAGCATAAATCTCTTCTAGCGGCTCAGTCCAAGGATCTTCGAGCGGCCCTGCCTCAATACTGCGACCCAAGAGGTTGCGATCGATGCTGTAAGGAGAAGACTTCTTGACGGGAGCAGGGATACCAAAGCGTTCCCCGTAGGCGATCGTTTCTTCTCGGCTCATGCCCCATTCTCTTGCAGGTGCTAGTACTTTCAAGTTGGGGTTTAAGGCCGCGATCGAAACATCGAAGCGTACTTGATCATTGCCTTTCCCGGTACAACCATGCGCGACTGCATCAGCACCATACTTTTCGGCTGCTTCCACCAGTAGCTTGGCAATCAGAGGCCGAGCCAAAGCTGTAGAAAGGGGATAGCGATTTTCATAGAGTGCATTGGCTTGAATGGATGGGAAAGCATATTCCTGAATAAAGCTTTCCGTCGCATCGATCACTAAGGACTCACTAGCGCCTGAGTCAAGGGCTTTTTTACGAATGGGTTCTAGCT
Organism: Allocoleopsis sp.; assembly: GCA_036703355.1. Classification (GTDB taxonomy): domain Bacteria; phylum Cyanobacteriota; class Cyanobacteriia; order FACHB-46; family FACHB-46; genus Trichocoleus. The sequence continues at coordinate 5,895 of DATNPE010000479.1, forward strand.
CATCTCCTTGGCCCAAGTCAGCTGCCAGAGTAATCACTTCTTCAACCCCCCACTCAGTTTTGAGATAAGGAATACAGACGGAAGTGTCAACACCGCCTGAGTATGCCAGCACAACTTTCTTGGCGCGACCCATTGATTTTCCCGATATGGTAGAACAACTGAGTCCCTATTATGCAACTAATTTCGACCACTTCTTGTCCCCACCAGCACAGATTTCAAACATCCCTGAAGAACTATTAGACCTGATTGGAAGTTCGCCAGGAGAAAGCCGATGCCATCAATCCCCATACCTATTTTTTCTTGTCATCTTCTATTGCAAAACTCTACTCACCTTGAGCAGCTAGTAAAAACCCGATAATTTCCAAACCAAAAATTTGTACTAGTAGAAAGTTGGGCAAGGAAAACTGTGGCAGTATACGCGATGTGTTCCGATCATGAATGATATGTAGTGCCAGCCCTTCCTGGTCTAGCAAGTGAGTTACCTTATAGCCAGCTTCCTTAACTTTTCTAGCAAATTGCAGATCTTCTCCGAAATTAACTGGATCAAAGGCAACTTGGTTTGCAATACTTTTTCTATAGGAATAAGAAAAACCATATCCCCAAAGAACAGACTCTAACCAATCATGCTCCTCTTCGGGTGAAATTCCTTCTGTTGAGATCATTCCTAACTCTACATTCGGTCTTACATCAAAGAAATATTTAGAGAATTGAGTGGTATCCCAGTAGTAGAACAATTCACGACTTAGCACATAGGCATACCAACCACTCAAAGTCACAAAATCGTATAACTTTAAAGATTCCATCATGCTCGAAACATAGCTTGCTGCATAGTAATCATCATCATCAAAATGAATAATCACCTCTCCAGTTGCTACTTCAATCAAATGATTTCTTTTTTCCCCAATTGTCATTGCTTGACCAGCATGAAAATATCTAACAGTTGGATCGTTCAGCTCATAAAAAAACTCTGATCCAGAGGGGCTATCATCTAAAATCAGTAGTTCGCAATCAGGATAGATCTGCGATTTAAAGCAATGATATAAACCCGGAAAATAAATTTGCCTATTTGCAGAAGTTGGTGTAATAATACTCGCTTTCATAAAGATGAAATACATCTAAATTTAATACTTGAGTAACAGCTTTAGCCGTACTCAGCATTTTGCTCAATCAAGACCGAAACGCAATTAAATAGTAAGTATAATTAGAGCTTTTTGGCTTGCCTAAGCAACAAAGCCAATGCTGTTATAGTCAATGTCTTGCAGTTCCTCTCTAGGCTAAGGATACTAGAGAAATTGTGGTATGAGGGTAGCCGTGTTCTTCAGTGTTGTGATTCCCACTTATAATCGCAAGCCCATTCTAGAAAAATGCCTGAGAGCATTGGAGCAGCAATCTCTCCCCACCTCTAGTGCGATTGATGGCTACGAAATAGTGCTAGTGGATGATGGCTCTACGGATGGAACCGTCGATTGGATACGTCAGAATGCAGCCGACTTTCCTCATGTCAAGCTGTTTTGCCAAGATCACAAAGGACCTGCCGCCGCTCGGAACTTAGGAGTACAGAGAGCGATCGGAGATACGATTATTTTTATTGACAGCGACTTGGTTGTCACTGAACAGTTTTTGCAAGCTCATGCAGATGGTTTGAGGCAAGGTCAGCGATCGCTCCCCCCTAACCCCAACTCTACTGAGCCACCTCGCCTCTTTACTTACGGTCGAGTCATCAACACCTGTAATTTTGAGCAGCCCACCAGTGAGCCTTACAAAGTCACAGATTTCTCAGCGGCCTATTTCGCCACCGGAAATGTCGCGATCGCCCGTTACTGGCTAGAAAAAGCAGGCTTATTTGATACTCAATTCCAACTTTATGGTTGGGAAGATTTGGAGCTAGGCGTGCGGCTCAAGCAATTAGGACTGAAGCTGGTTAAGTGCCCCGATGCTGTGGGCTACCATTGGCATCCCCCTTTTGCCCTCGCAGAAATTCCACAATTAATTGACAAAGAAATTCAACGCGGTCGTATGGGAGTTTTGTTTTATCAAAAGCATCCCACCTGGGAAGTGCGAATGATGATCCAAATGACGTGGCTACATCGGATTCTATGGGGCTTGCTATCACTCGGTGGCTCTCTTAATGAGCGAACCCTAGCTCCTTTACTGCAATGGTTGATTGATCAGGGCAAACCACAATTAGCCTTAGAAATTGCTCGAATCTTCTTGAATTGGTACAACGTCCAAGGTGTTTATGCCGCTTATGCTGAAATGCAGCAGCCTAGCTCGTAATATGTCAGTGGCCTCTATCCTTAGAGTGCTTGAGTAGATATACATATTTGCAGTACTTTAACTTTGGTGAAACTGCCCTACTCGATCTGACTTGTCTTTACAAATCACACCTAGAATACCTATGCTGCGACTCAAATATTTAGTGGCTTCTACTGCGATCGCTGCTGCTTTAACTGCTTGTGGCCCCAGCACTGACACAACTCCTGATACTGCAACTACCCCTGCACCGACGGCAACGACTTCCGCTTCTCCGGCGGCAGGTCAGGCTTCTTCTACAACAGCAACTTCAACTGTCAGTGTGAGTGACCTAGGTGTACAAAACATCAGCGAGGTGAAATTCTACCCACTCGCAGAGGGTGCTGAGTCTGCCAATGGCTATTTTGACGGTGTCAATAATCAACTAACTCCAGAGCACACCATTCCTAGAACCGATATTCTGGCCTTGACTGGTTGGGCAATTTTGCCAACGACTAACAAGCCTGCCAACCAGATAATCGTGACTCAAGGTGACCAAAACGCTGTAATCGCGATCGCTCCTGTGAGTGACGAAAGAGCCGACGTTGCCAAAGTTACCAACAATCCTGACTACACCAACTCTGGTTGGACTGTCACTCTAGAGCCCTCAACCCTACCCCCAGACAAAGCAGTGCTCAAAGCTTGGGCTTACAACTCCGATACCAAAGAAGCATTTCAGCTGAGCCGTGTTCATACCGTTACTTTCAGCCAGTAACTCTACATCCCAAGCGATGTTGGAATTGTGTTACGCTAGAAAAGTTGTTTAAATTCGCACACCCAGGCTTTCGGGTGTTTCCGAAGGGCCGTTAGGCTCAGAAATACACCTGGGTGGAGGATTAACCCGAATCAGGAGTTCAAGAAATATGCCAGTTGTCTCTTTGGCGCAAATGATGGAGGCAGGGGTTCACTTTGGGCATCAAACCCGCCGTTGGAACCCCAAAATGTCTCCTTATATCTACACCGCTCGTAACGGTGTGCACATTATTGACTTGGTGCAAACTGCCCAGTTGATGGAAGAAGCCTACAGCTACATGCGAACTGCAGCTGAGCAAGGCAAGAAGTTCCTGTTTATCGGCACCAAGCGGCAAGCGGCTGGCATCGTGGCTCAAGAAGCAGCTCGTTGCGGTGCTTACTACGTCAACCAGCGCTGGCTGGGCGGTATGCTCACCAACTGGACCACGATCAAAACGCGGGTCGATCGCCTCAAAGAATTAGAGCGTCGCGAAGAAACAGGCGCTTTAGATCTTTTACCTAAAAAAGAAGCTTCTGTACTCCGCCGCGAGCTAGAGAAGCTGCAAAAGTACCTAGGTGGCATCAAAGCCATGCGTAAAGTGCCTGATGTCGTGATCATTGTGGATCAGCGCCGGGAATATAACGCCGTGCAAGAATGCCTCAAGTTGGGCGTTCCCATTGTTTCGCTGCTAGACACCAACTGCGATCCTGACTTCGTAGATATTCCTATTCCTGCGAACGATGATGCGATTCGGTCGATTAAGCTAATAGTAGGCAAGCTAGCAGACGCGATTTATGAAGGTCGTCATGGTCAGCTAGAAGCAGAAGAAGACTACGAAGACTACGAAGGTGCGGAAGAAGACTTCGACTACGAAGACAACGACACTTCGTTCCTGCCAGAGGATGACGAAGAGACTGAAGAATAGTCAGCACTTCACTGACAGCCGTACCTAAAAAATGATGTGCGATCGCAGGTCATTTTATCCAGCGTTTCCTAGGATTTTCGCGTTTAAGATCTCAATCGAGTTGAAGTAGGAATCAAGGCAAAATGGCGGACATCTCTGCACAAACTGTCAAAGAACTGCGCGAAAAAACTGGCGCAGGCATGATGGACTGTAAAAAAGCTCTGACCGAAAACGGTGGCGACATCAACAAAGCGATCGAATGGCTGCGGCAGAAAGGTCTGGCTTCCGCAGGCAAGAAAGAAGGACGAGTCGCCGCAGAAGGTCTGATCGGTCAGTATATCCATACGGGCGGTCGTGTGGGTGTACTGGTGGAAGTCAACTGCGAAACTGACTTCGTAGCTCGTGGTGAAACCTTCCAAACCCTGGTTCGCAACATCGCCATGCAAATTGCGGCTTGCCCCAACGTGGAGTATGTCAAGGTGAGTGACATCCCTGGAGACATCGCTGAAAAAGAAAAAGCGATCGAAATGGGTCGTGACGACTTGGCAGGTAAGCCAGACAACATCAAAGAAAAAATCGTTCAAGGTCGCATTGACAAGCGCCTGAAGGAAATGACTTTGATGGATCAGCCCTTCATTCGTGACCAAAACATCACAGTAGAAGAGTTGGTGAAGCAAACGATAGCTCAAACTGGCGAAAATATCCAAGTTCGTCGCTTTGTTCGGTTCGTGTTGGGCGAAGGTATCGAGAAGCAAGAGAGCAACTTTGCGGATGAAGTTGCAGCAATGACGGGCGCTAAGTAACCGTTGCAAGCGCCTCGCTTCTACAACCCACAAGGTTGACTGCAATGTAATTTCGATAGGTTATGGAAAGACAGGTCAAGCTTACTACTCTGGCCTGTCTTTTCTCTATTCAGGCTTCTCTCCACTCAGAATTAAGACCAGAATTGGGCATTGCCTCACAATTAACAAATTGCAGCAGTGATTGCGAAAGTTGATTTTTACCGGATGAAAATCAATTTTGACGAGTACTGGGAGGAATGATGGTTGGATCAGTAGAGCAAATTGAGCGCGATATTGCAGCCTTAGAAAAGATGCTGGCGGATACCGCTGATGAGTTTTACAACATCTACGCTAGCTATCTAGGGGCGCTGGGACAGGCAGTGAAGCAGCAGTTGATTTTAGCCAGCTATCATTTGTGTACTCAAGGTTATCCCCAGCAGTTTCTGCGTTTGTCGTTTGACCAGAGGCAAAAGTTACAACAGTCGCTGCGGCAAGTGGCTAAGCAAGCGCAAGCGACTCTACTGGAACAATTGCGACGAATTGACGCGCCTCCAGTTGAGAATGCTTCAGGCAGCACCGAAATACCTGTAGCACTTTCCGACTTGGAGCAGTGGCTAGCTTCAACCTCAGCAAGCTCAGAAAAATCAGAAACCTCTTCACTCTCCGAGGCAGCCAACTCAGAGCCAACCGAACTGCAATCAGATACTCCCCAAGCTGAAGACACTGATTCGCAACGGATTACCCCAGAGCGATTGGCCCGTTGGCGAGCAGGAGTCGAGCGATCGCTGGCCCACACTTTACGCCAGGTTTCCCGCGAAGCCAATTATCTGTTGCAGCAAGCCAACATCTTGCCAAAAGAACTGCCAGAAGTTTTACTAGAGGCGGCTTCTAAAGCAGAGGAAGTGACAGAGACAGTAGCCAGTACCCCAAACTTGCTAAATTTATTGGTGGAAACGGTTGATGAGGAGCGGGCTGAAGCAGAAACGCCTCTACCGCCTGCTCTGACTCATATTGTTGCCATTCACTTGCGGCTAGGAGAAATTGAGTTTACGGACAGCACCGTAGCGCTTTGGCGACAGAAATTGCGAAATTTATCGGCGCGATTGCAAGCGCTTGGCAAGGAATACCAGAGGAAGCAACGCGAACGAGCGATCGCTGAAGCCGAAGCTGCTTGGCGTGCGAGTTGGTTTGAAGATTGATTGAGCCCCACTGCCCCACCCAATGCAGGACTGATATGGAGGATGGAATCGAGCAATTGGCTTTGGCCCCACCAGAGGCAGTGACCCCAACTGCTTCAGTGGTACCCATCGCCCCATCCACCGAGGTGCCTGACTGGGTACGGTTACAAAAAGCTTTGGCAGTGGAGGCAGAGCACGGCTTCAACGATTTGGTGGGGAGACAATCTCGCTTTAGCGAGTTCCTAGCCCAAAGTTTACAGCAAGCGCCGGAAATGCTTCCCACTCGCGATCGCCGACGCTGGCAGGAAGTGGCAAACCAATTTGCTAATTATTCTGATTTGAGTTTTGCTCAGCGACAGCATTTAGTCGCCGACACACGGCGGTTTCTTTATCAAGTGCGGCAAAATTGCGAGCGGACAGCTCGGAGTAGTGCTGGAGAGAACGGCGCACCACCCACCCCGAAGCAAAAATCACCGAAAACCGCTCCCTTAAACGAGCCGCAGCGCCCCATTAACCCGGATGAGCCGCTGACCTACTTGCCTGGAATTGGCCCTAAGAATGCGGAACGGCTAGCCAAGTTGGGGCTGTATACGGTTCGGGATTTGTT
>DATNPE010000480.1:0-3558 GCA_036703355.1 Allocoleopsis sp.
CCTTCCCACCCCTTCGGGGAAGCAAGCTATAGCAGGGAAGGGGCTGGGGGTTAGGTCTTAGAACTTAAAAAAAGCAGGTTGGTGATTGTCAGAGGCTTGAGCCACCTGCTGGGAGATTTCGGGATTGTAGAGGCGGAGATAGTTCCAATAGTTTTCAAACACGGATTTAACATAGCCCTTGGTTTCGCCGTAGGGAATGGCTTCGACAAACTGATCGGGATCACTAAAGGTATTTTTATCAACCCATTCCGCGACAGCCCCAGGTCCTGCGTTGTAGCTGGCAACTGCAAACAGAGAGTTATCGTCATACTCGCGGTGGGTGTAGTCTAAATACCAAGTCCCCAGTTTGATATTGTCTTCGGGCTTGTCCAGCTTGTACTGCTTCAACTTAATTTGGGAAGCAATCCAGGAGGCAGTTTCTGGCATCACTTGCATCAACCCTGTGGCTCCAACTGCCGAGCGAATCTTGGGTTCAAAGCGAGATTCCTGACGAATTAAGGCGGTGACTAACAAAGGATTCAATTGCCGTTCTTGAGACCAGGCTTCGATCGGTTGTAAGAAAGGAAAGGGATAGAGGGCTTGCCAGTAAGCGGGTTGCTGCTTCAAGGTTTGGTATTGCGATCGCTCCTCTGGTTTTTCCCGCCAAGCCAAACTCGACACCATAAAGATCCCATCTAGATGATCGCCAACGCCTAAGCGCAGCACCCCATCGGTAAACTGTTCAGCTACGGTTGGCTGTGTCGGGGTTTTGAACTCGGCTTGCCACAGCGCCCAAGCATCCTGACTTTGCCCTAACTGGTACAGCTCTTGCAACGTCGCAGAGCCAGCAGGTAACGGCATGGGTTGACTAGAGCGTACGACTTGAGGTTGCAGTTGACGAACGCTGCCAAAGTCCCCCACATTCCAACCGAGTTGTACGGCTGAGCGCCAAGCATAGTAGGACTCTGGATATTTTGCTAAAACATATTCAAAGGTGCTTTTGGCATCTTGTTCACGCCCCAGTTGGCTGGCCCATTTCCCGACCCAATAGGCGGCTTCTGGAGCAAAATCACTCTCAGAATTGTTTTTGGTAATCGGCTCGGCCCATTGCCAAGCGGCTAAAAAATTTCCTGTCGCTGCTTGCCGTTGCGCTTGCTTCCAACGAATTTCAGCAGCAGCATCGGACTTGGGATACTGGGTCAACACCGATTGGCGAGCTTGAGCGGCTGATTTACCACTGCCCAAACTTTCTAAAATATCCGCTTTGACCATCAGCGCTTCAGCCGCATGGTCCGGAAATTGACTAATTACTCGGTCGAGATAGGGAATCCCATTAATTGGCTTTGGGGTCAGCTTGGCCATACGAATCAGTGCTGTGGCTGTCTCTTCGGCTTGGGGAAAGAGGGTCACTAGCACTTGGTAAGCGCGGTAAGCCTGAGAGTCTAGACCGCTGAGTTGCAAGCCACGCCCAATCCGATAGGTATTGAGAGAATTGCGAGGGGCGCGGGCATAGGCTTCGGCAGCTTTGCCATATTCCTGGTGTTCCCAATAGTTGAAGGCGATCGCTTGCCAATCGTCCGGTTGTAGTTGGGCGGTAAAGCTAGCGTTTTCGGTCAGCCGATTCAGGACTGGGACAATACCTGGGGCATTAATACCATATTTCGCCAAAATCAACAGCAATTCCGGCTGGTTGGGGTTTTGGCGCAACCGTTGGCGAATAATGTCTTGCGTGCGGGGATAGGTGGGGAACTTGGCGATCGCTTGGTCCCAATACTGCCGATTTTGCTGACCGAGAGCAAACAGGGCTTCGGCGCTCACCGGATGCTCTGGATGCTGCTGTAATAAAGCTTTCCAGATGGCTTCGGCCTGAGCGGGGTTGCCAGCAAGGGTATAAGCTTGGGCGCGCTTAAACAAAATGTAGGGCGCGAGTGCAGAATAGTCAGTTTCCAAGCCTTGCAGCCACTTCAGAGATTGCTGGCCTTGGCGTTGCCGAATCAAGTCACTCGCCAGCAAATAGCGAGCCCGATGGCGGTCTAGCTCATTGTTGCCCTGAGCGATCGCCTCTAGTTTCTCAGCCCGTTGCTGGGGCGCTAACCCTGCTAAAGCAGGAATTTCAGAGTCCGCTGCTAGCTTTTGGTTGGCTCCAGAGAGCGAGGCTGAGGGCGATTGAATCCACTGCCACTTGCGCGTAAACCCGCTGGTCGTCACCGACAACGTTGCCCCGATCAGCAAAGCACACAGCCCTGCTCCAATGGCTAAAGAAACTTGCGTGCTTCGTTGCTTCAGCATGCGTCCTCGCTTGAAGAGTTGGACCGAATCCCATGAGACTCTAGCATTTTTAGTTCAGTTTCTGCCCCAGGGCTTGTTTTTTTAAACAGGGAATTTTGCTCACATCCGACAATAGTCGAAAAATCACGCATTAATCCGCAAAAAATCATCACTTTTTTGAGACGAACCCAGAAAATTTCTGCTCCTAACTAGTAGCCTGAAGAAAAGAAAAGTCTTGGATTGAAAAGGACAAGAAGGGATGGATGTGCGCGCGACAGAAACCTCATGCTTAAACTGGTCCGGAGATATTTTAGCTCTAGGACTATTTGAAGATGGGGTAGAACTAACGGGTGATCTAGCAACCTTAGATGGGAAACTTGCAGGCACCCTAAAAGAATTAATTGCTGAGGCTGAATTTAAAGGAAAAGAAGGGAGCAGTGTCCTGACTCGGGTTGGCGGCGGCAGTGCCATTCGCAAAGTTTTGCTGGTGGGCTTGGGCAAACCTGACTCGCTGAAGTTAGAAAGCTTACGACGAGCCGCAGCGGTGGCTGTGCGGCAAGCCCGTAGAGAGAAGGGCAAAACCTTAGCGATGCAGTTCCCGGTGTGGAATGGCCAAGCGGATGCCAGTACTCAAGCGATCGCGGAAGGGGCCGAGCTAGCCGCCTACCAGGACACCCGCTTTAAGTCCGAATCGGAAGATAAAAATTCCCAACTGGAGCAAATTGAGCTTTTGGGACTAGGCGACCAAAGTGCTGCCATTCAGCGGGCGCGGCAGATTTGCTCCGGGGTGATCCTGGCGCGAGAACTGGTTGCGGCTCCTCCCAACGTGGTCACCTCGATTACGCTGGCAGAAACCGCTCAAGCGATCGCTCAAGAACATGGCCTAGAAGTTGAGATTCTGGAGCAGGAAGACTGTGAAAAGCTGGGCATGGGAGCCTACCTGGGTGTTGCCAAAGCTTCAGATATTCCGCCCAAATTCATTCACCTTACCTACAAACCCAGCGGCACCTCTCGGCGTAAAGTGGCGATCGTGGGGAAAGGGCTCACCTTTGACTCTGGCGGTCTCAATATCAAAGGACCAGGCAGCGGCATTGAGATGATGAAAACCGATATGGGGGGTGCCGCTGCTACTTTGGGGGCTGCTAAAGCGATCGCGCAAATTAAACCCGACGTAGAGGTGCATTTCATCAGCGCTACGACAGAGAACATGATCAGTGGTCGGGCCTTGCGTCCTGGGGATGTGCTGACTGCTTCCAACGGTAAAACCATTGAAGTCAACAACACCGACGCAGAAGGTCGTCTCACCCTAGC
>DATNPE010000481.1:0-4375 GCA_036703355.1 Allocoleopsis sp.
AGGCGCACACCTGGTAGGAGTTGGCAGGTGTAGTACATTTGGGAAGCATCTGTGTAGCCGAACTTGCGGTAATAAGTTGGAAAATCTGCCCAGCCAATCGAGGTTCCATCAGTTAAAGGAACGGGGACATCATGGTTTCCAGGGACAACGTAGGTAGGAAATGGCAACTGGGCCAGTCGCTCGGCCAGCCAGGTATGATTTTCGGGTTCGCCATGCTGGGTGAGGTCGCCAGGGATGAGTAAGAAGTCGAGATTCAGCTGTTCTAAATGCTTCAAAATAATTTCAAAGGCTGGAATACTAACCTCGACCAAGTGAAATCGATTCGGGTGATCCCAGATGGTGTGAGGGAGAGCAAGATGCAAGTCGCTCACTACGGCGAAGCGGAACTGAAGACTCATAAGGTATTTTTTAGGTGATTTTTTAAGGGGCGATCGCGCTGTTAAATTAAGAACCCAATGGGGAATCGATTAAATTGGTTTTATTGTCGCAAACTGATTTCCTCTAAAGAATGATCCTTAGGAGAAATTACGGTTTAGCTAGCTGAGTATTTACAAGAGGAAGCAGCAACTTTGGCACTGGTTCGAGTTCGAGAACACGTTAATCCGCTGAGTCGCAAGTATCAAAGTCCTGTCCAGCCACCAGATTGGAGCCAGGTGTATGCAGATATGACGCAGCCGCTACATTTGGATATTGGCTGTGCAAGGGGCCGCTTTGTGCTGAGTATGGCCCAAACTGAGCCAAGTTGGAATTTTTTAGGTTTGGAAATTCGTGCTCCTCTGGTGGATCAAGCCAATCAGGAGCGCGATGAGTTGGGTTTGACGAATTTGCACTACTTGTTTTGTAATGCCAATACGTCGGCGCGATCGCTGTTGCACTCGTTGCCTAAAGGGGTTTTGCAGCGGGTGACGATCCAGTTTCCTGATCCTTGGTTTAAGCGTCGTCACCAGAAGCGACGGGTGGTGCAGCCAGAGTTGGTGACGGAATTGGCAAGTTATTTGGTGCCTGGTGGGGTGGTGTTTCTCCAGTCGGATATTCAAGAGGTGGCGGTGGAGATGTGCGATCGCTTTGAGGAGCACGCGGCGTTTCAGCGGCAGGGGGAGGGGTGGCTGAGCGAGAATCCTCTGCCTGTGCCGACGGAACGGGAATGTATGACGTTGGAGCGGGGGGAGCCTGTTTATCGAGCTTTATTTGTGCGGTCTTGAGTTCTTGGAAGAACCGAACCTTTGGGGGCACTCGCCCCCAAACCCCCGCTGAGGGACGGTTGCGTCCCCCAGACCCCCTCCAAACGAATTGAATTGTGGGTGTTTCGAGTCTTGGAAGGAGTTAGCTGTTGATTTTTAACTCCTGACTCCTGGCTCTTGACTCCTTCTATACTTCTCAGCACTCAGCACCCAGCACTATCTCTTTCATCCTTCATCCCTCCTCCTTCATCCTTCACCAAGTGGGCAACCAACGCCGCAGTTGCCAATCGGTGGGTGAAATAGGGAGGCCGAGGTAGAGGGGGAGCCAGAAGAGGAAGGCTAGGATGATCAGGAAGATAGCGGTGATGGCGGCGATGCGGAATCTGGGGTTGCGGCTCTGGAACCAGCGATCGATTAGCCAGACGATCGCAAGTAATGAAAAAACGGAAGCACCCATGTAGTGGTATAGGAAGGTGCAGCGGCTGACTCGCATCCAGGGAATGAGGTTGGCCCAGTAGTTGACGACGAGGTAAACGCCAATCCACAGGTCCATTGATTCAGTAACCGATCCAGTGGTTGATTGGGGGGGAGAAACTGCGATCGCCTGATCGGCTGGTTGGGTGGAGTGAGGGGCGATCGTGTCGGCGGCGTCGGCTTGTTTGACCCAGTGGTAGAAGCGCTGGCCTAGCATCCACATGACTAACAAAATGCCTGCGGTGGAGAGCCACCAGAGGGCGGGGTTGCCCATTGCATGAATGTCGTACACCAGTTTGACGGCGGGCTGGGGGAGGGGTGGCTTGGCGGGGACGATGTCGCTGATGGTTTGGGCGGTTTCGTAGAAGTAGACGACGGGACGCTGCATGAAAAACCAGGTGTACCAGTCGGAGCAGTAGGGGTGGACTTTGGGACCGTTGCCCACATGCTCGTGATAGGACAAAATTCGCTTTTGCACGTCCCAGAAGTTGGGGGTGGGGTTGAGTTTTAGGTGCGGAATCCAACTCAAGCTGTAGGTTACAAGTGGCACGATGCCTAACCCGGTGATAGCGGCGATCGGGTTGAGTTGGGTCAGTTTGTGGAGGGGAGAGATGAATTGTTTACCGCTGGGGGTGGTTGGGGGGTGAGGTGTGGCTCCCCAAAATTTGGTTACGAGGCGCATGATCCAGGCGGTGAACCACAGCAGGTAAGCCCCTAGCAAGAACCACAAGCCGTTCCATTTGACGGCGGCGGAAGCGCCAAAGCCAATTCCAGCTAGAATCAGCCACCACCAGCGTTTGATGCCTCGTCGTTCTAGCGATCGCAAGAAAAACCACTGTCCTAATAAGCCAAAGCTGATCAGGTAGACGTTCACTAAGGCATAGCGCGATTCCACCAGAAACAGGCCGTCTAAGGTGGAGAGGAAGCCTGCGATGAGGGCATAGCTACGGCGACGGCTGAGCTGGTAGGCGATGCCCATGACAATCAGGGGAATGAATGACCCCACGAGGGCGTTGAGCCAGCGGTAACTAAAGGGAGATAGAAGGGAGCCTGTGAGGGAGTTTTTAACGGCATCGGCACCCCAAGGGGTTTGGTTGGCGAGCCAAATGCCGATTGCAATTAGGTATTTGCCCAGAGGTGGATGGCCATCAAAAAAGGGCTTTTGGATCAGGTAGTTGTTGGCAAAGGTGGCGAAGTAAACTTCATCAAAAACCAGGGTGTTGAAGCGACTGAGACCCCAAAACCGCAACGCGATCGCTAGCAAGAAAATCCCGACGGTGCCTAGGATGAACCAAAGCTGAGGCTGCTTGGACAACTGCTTAGACCAGGCCATAAACCAACTCTCAATCCCCTAACTTTCCTAACTGTTGCTGCCTTGTAAGGCTTAACTTACTGCAATAAACTTTGCTCCATCAACGATACGCCAAAAGCCTCCCTTCTCCTACTATTTCGCCGCATTACAGCAATCCTTTTTGATTCTTGAACGGGGTGCAGGGGTGAAATCCCTGTGTGGAGGCGCTGCCCCCACCCCCCTTGTTCACAAACAATTTGTGAACGCTATAGGTCAGGGAAGTTCGGTGGAAAACCAATCGCAAAAATTAACCTATTGGACTACTACTCTTTTGGACAGATGAAGGGTTGGGGGGAGTGAACCACACTGAACTCAGAAGCTCTTGTGGAGATTTAATTTATGGCAACCAGTAACGGTGGTGCTCAAGCAGTAAGCAACTTAGAATACGATTTGCTGACGGTGCTTCAAAATAAGTCTGAAGCCGTAAAAGCTTACGATTCCTATATTCAAGACGCACAATCTACTGGCTCGCAGCCTTGTGCAGAGCTGTTCCAAAAGCTGCAACAAGAAGATATGCGTCAGGCTCAAGAAATTCGGCAACACCTGCAAGAAGTGATGCAAAAGGGCAAGATGTAAGCGATCGCGAAGGGTTGATTCACTCAACATTGCCCCTAAATGCTGAAACCTAGATTTTGTCTTGACCCTCCTCACTGTGGGGAGGGTTTTAGTTAGAGGTTAAATAAGGCTTGAACTTGGACTAAGGGTAATTGCCAAAGCTGCTCGGGGAGCCAAGTATCGGGATCAAGGCGCGATCGCTGTCCGCGTTGATAAGCTTGCTGTAGTCGTTGCCAAGGCATTTGCTTAAATTTTGGGTTTCGGTTTTGCGGGAGTTGCTGGTAAAGCATACGCAGCAATCCTAAGCCAATCAGTAAGTTAGTGGTGCTGAATTTGGTGCCGAGGAGGAAGGCTTGCACCTCGGCTTCTCCAAGAGGGTCGCTGCCGTAGCCTGTCAGAATATGAATGCCATCATGCAGTTGTTTGCGTCGAGAGCCTGTAGCAAGCGGGGATAGACCGTGCTGGTCTAGAAAATCGGCCCAAGCTCGGCCAAAGGTACCCACAGGCAGCGATCGCAAGGTTGCCAGATTCACGATAGTTGAGACGTTGCGTCCTCGTAGCTCAGCAAGGCGATCGATGAATTTGAAAAATCTTTCGACTTTAGGATTCGATGCGGGTGCCGCGGCTTGGGTTTGCATGTTTGTGTTCCAGATGGTTCCAGAGACTTAGGGTTGAACGATAACGATACAGAGGCGAACCAGCGATCGCCCCTGGCAAAATCAACTAACGTTTAACGGTCTAGAGCGCTTAACAATCCAAATTTGAGGGCTAGAGTAGCTATTGCTGTTGCCCTTGCCGTCTTTGCTGTCGAGCT